>JBBQBU010000068.1:0-16889 GCA_038318015.1 Chloroflexota bacterium
GGTCCGACCTGATGGACCGCATCGCCGAGCGTGGCCGGCGCGAGTATCGCGGCCTGGTCTACGACACGCCGACGCTGCTCCAGTTCTTCCGCGAGTCCACGCCGATTGATGTGCTGGGGCAACTGACGTTGGCGTCGCGGCCGGTCAGCCGTGGCAACCGCAACTCGATTGACGAGCTACGGGCGATCCCCTGGGTCTTCTCCTGGACGCAGAATCGGAGCAATTTGCCGGGCTGGTACGGCCTGGGCGCAGCGCTGGCCGAGGCCGCCGCCGAGCCGGGCGGCGAAGATCGCCTGCGTGAGATGTACACCCGCTGGCCGTTCTTTCGGTCGCTGCTGGACAACGCGCAGATCAGCCTCGGCACGGCAACCTTGGAAGTCACGCGCCTCTATGCAATCCTTGTCACCGACGCGGCGGTCCGCGACGAGATCATGCCGCGCATTGAACATGAATACGAGTTGGCATGCCGCTGGGTGCTGGCGGCATCGGGCCAGACGCGCCTGCTGGAGCGCGCGCCGGTCCTGCGTAGCTCTATCGCCCTGCGGAATCCGTACGTGGACCCGATCCACTGCGTGCAGGTGGACCTGTTGCGGCAGTGGCGCGCGGACGGCAGCCGAGAGGACGACCCGCGCTTGCAGACGCTGTTGCAGACGGTCAACGGGATCGCGGCGGGCCTCCAGACGACCGGTTGACCAGACGCGCTGGTCAGCCGTCCGCCGCACCAGTCAATCAGACTTCGGCAACGACTTCGCCCATCTGCGAGACGTCGTAGCCGCCGAGCGCCTCCACTTGTCGCCGGAAGTCCGCGCCGCGAATCAGGGCGAGGAGTGGCTTGAGCAAGTCAGACTCGTAGACCTCGCGCGGGATGACCAGATCGTACCGCTCCTTCATCAGCGGCACGAAGTCCAGGTTCAAGGCGCGCGCCGCTGCCAGGATGCCCATGCCCGTGTCCGCCGCGCCGCCTGCCACCGCAGCAGCCACGGCAAGGTGCGTGTACTCCTCGCGCTGGTAGCCCTGGATCTGGTCCGGTGACGCTCCCATCTGCGCCAGTTGGTAGTCGAGCAGGACGCGCGTGCCGGCACCACGTTGCCGATTCACGAACTGGACCGAACCATCAAGCAGGTCCGTCAGGCCGCTGAGGCCGCGCGGATTCCCCTCCGGAACAATCAGCCCCTGGTCGCGGTACACGAGGTTCACCAGCACCATCGGGCGGCCCGGCAGATACCGCTGCACGTACGAGACGTTGTACTCGCCGGTCCGCTCGTCCAGAAGATGCGACCCCGCGATGTGCGCCTCGCCGCGCTGCAATGCGATCAGGCCGCCCAGGCTACCGACGTTCGACGACGCGAGGCTAAGGCCGGTGTGGGCCTTGCTCAGTTCGCTGGAAAGCAGGTCAAGCGTCAGGTCATGGCTCCCGATGGCGACGATGGTGCGGTCGATCTCGTCCGGCCGCCGCAGCAACTCCACCTCGACTTCGGCGCCGGCCAGCAGCCCTTCCGAGAGGCGCGGAATCAGCGCGATGCCGTCCGCGCGCACCAGCGACATGATGACCCCAGCCCCGCGCTGCAACGGCGTCGCTGTCAGCCGCCCGTTGACCCGCCCGAGCTTGACCCGCAAGAACTCGTCTTCGCCCATCGGCGACAGGATCTTGCGGGTGATAGTCGCGGTCGCCTTCGGGCGGGCCGGGGCCGTCGTGCCGAGCAGCCGCGAGATCAGCGGCTTGACGAACAACTCACAGGTCAGGACTGCCGAGACCGGGTAGCCGGGAATGCCAATGATCGGCTTGCCGCGCGCCACGCCCAGGATGATTGGGTGGCCCGGCCGGATCGCGCAGCCATGCACGATCAACTCTCCCAACTCCGTGACGATGCGGGATGTGTAGTCCTCCGAGCCGGCCGACGACCCTGCGTTGACCAGGACGATGTCGTGGGTGTCGAGCGCGTCCGAGATGCGCGATTTCAACGTCTCGTACTCGTCGGCGGTGATCGGCTGGCGGTCGGCAGCACCGCCCCATTCGGTGACCTGGCCCGCCAGCATCAACGAGTTGAACTCGACGATATCACCGGGCTTCACGTTCGTGCCCGGCTCTACCAGTTCGCTACCGGTCGGGAAGATGGCGACGCGGGGACGCTGGCGCACGTTCAGGTACGGGTGCCCAGACGCCGCCGCCGCTCCGAGATCAACCGGACTAAGCGTGCGGCCCTCTGGCAGCACTAGCTCGGTTGCCACGATGTCCTCGCCCATCGAGCGGACATGCTGCCACGGCGCGACCGGGGCCATGATCTCGATCTCGTGGTCACGGTCGTGGATGTTCTCAACCATGATGACGGCGTTCATGCCCGGCGGAAGCGGGTCGCCGGTATCCACCCAGACGGCTTCGTCGCCAACGTGCAGGCGGATCGGCGTCGCCTCGGATGCGCCGCGTGTTTGCTCAGCGCGCACGGCGGCGCCGTCCATCGCCGCGCCGTGGTAGTGCGGATTCGAGAGCGCCGCCCAAACCGGGGCCGCCGTGACCCGGCCCAGCGCCTCACCAACAGGCACCCGCTCGGCGGCAATCGGCTGCACGGCACCCGCGCGGTCAAGCGCCTCACGGTAGCGACGCTGCGCCTCTTCGAGGGGGATATCTTCAAGATAGACCTTGCGTGGCATCGTCGCTCCGTGTCGGGCGCAGTGGCGGAACCGCTCCAGTCAACCCGCATAGCGGCTGGCGTCGCCTCGCCCGAGGCTATCGCTCCAGAGTTAGAAGAGGATGACTTGCACCCAACATCCCTCGGTCAGGCCGCTGGTGTCCAGGTCGATGCGGACCATCCCGTCCGACTTGACCAGGGTGTAGATCAGGTTGGACTTGCCAAAGACCGGCTCGGCCCAAAGGCCATCGGGCCGCTGTTCGACGCGGACCTGGAAGTAGTCTTCGCGGCCCGGTGCCGAGGCAACGTTACGGGTCAGGCGGGCGGCGACGGTCTGCCGGTGCTCGGCATCGGCACGGCCGGCCAGCCGGTGCAGCGTCGGCGCAACGAACAGATCAAATGTGACCATGCACGAGACCGGGTTGCCCGGCAGTCCGAACACCGGCTTGTCGTCGATCATCGCCAGAATGGTCGGCTTGCCCGGCTTCAATGAGACGCCGTGCACCAGCACGCCCGGCAGGCCCAGCGCCGTGATGACCTGCGCGGTCATATCGCGGGTGCTGACCGAGCTACCGGCTGACAGGATCAGCACGTCCACCTGGGGCAACGCCTCCTGGGCTGCCTGCTCCAACTGCTCGTAGATGTCCGGCACGATGCCCATGACCACCGGAATGTGTCCGGCACGCTCGACCAGCGCCGCGATGGTGTAGCTGTTGATGTCGCGAATCTGACCCGGCCCCGGCTCGGCATCCGGCGGCACGATCTCATCGCCGCCGGAGATGATGCCGACGTTCAGTTTCTTCGCAACTGTCACCTGGACGATGCCGAGCGCCAGCAGCCCGCCGATATCCTGAGGCCGCAGCAGGTGACCCGCCGACAGCAACGCGTCACCGGTTATCACGTCCTCGCCCACCTGGATGACGTGCTCGCCCGGCGCGACTGGCCGCAGCACCTCAATCGTAGATGCGTCCACGTCCTGGGTGTTCTCGACCATCACCACGGCATCCGCGCCATCGGGAACCATGCCGCCCGTTGCGATGCGGACCGTCTCGCCCAGGCGAGGGTCGCGCTCGGCGGGGCGACCCATCAGCACCTCATCGATGACGGTCAGGTAGGCCGGCAGCCCCTCGCTGGCCCCGAACGTGTCAGCAGCGCGGACTGCGAATCCGTCCATGGTTGAGCGGCGGAACGTCGGCAGACTGCCTGGCGCGTGGAGGTCTTCAGCCAGCACCCGGCCCAATGCAGCGGTGGTCAGAATGCGCTCAGTTGCGCGGGGGCCGCGCAGGTACGGCGCGAGACGCGCAAAGGCATCACGCGGTGTCAGGACATTGAACAGTTCTTTGTGACCGCCGCGGTGCATCACCATTCCCGTCATCGACGGCGCGCGAGGGGCGCATCAGTGCGCCGCGCCATGATTCGAGACGGTGGGACGGTGCTCCCGCAGCCGGCTCACGCCGGAGGGAACCGGCTCCTGCCACCGACTCGCACGCGGATTCTACCAGGGGAACGGCCCCAGCCCGCGATTGCCGCGCCAGGGATACGTCGGCCGGACCGCGAGGCTCAGTCTTCGTCGGCCTTCAGGTCGAGCACCTGACCGCCAGGCACCTGCACCAGCGCGGTCGGTGTGATCGGGAAGACGGCGTTCGGGGTGCCGGCTGCCGCCCAGACTACGTCGTATTGGAGCAAGTCGCGGTCGATGAAGACCGGCAGCGGCATCGGGTGGCCCAGCGGCGCGACCCCGCCGATGCTGAAGCTAGTCGCGGCCCGGACCGCCGCGGCGTCAGCGCGGACGATGCTGCGGCCAAGCGCCAGCCCGAACCGCTCCATGTCCAGGCGGTTCGTGCCCGACAGCAGCGCCAGCACCGGCGCACCATCAGCCAGGAACACCAGGGACTTGACGATGCGCGGCACCGTGGTCCCAATGGCGGCGGCGGCCTCTTCGGCGGTGCGGGTGCTGGCGCTCATCTCGCAGATCTCGGCATCAAGGCCGGCGGCGCGTAACGCATCGACCACACGCTGGACAGACTGCTTCACAATGACGTCTCCCGAGCAGACCGCGTTCCGAGGCAATGCTATACTCAGCGTGTCCTGGGGCGCACCCGAGCGTGCCGTCCGGTCGCGGCCACCGGACGCCAGCCAGTCCCATTTTCGCCCTGGTCGTCCGATGCACATCGCAGACTTTGAGCGCGACGCCGACGCCCTGCTGACCGCGACAACGCGCGCCCGCTACCTCGAAGCGAGCGGTCGCTGGCCCAGTCTACCGCTACCAGAAATCTACGAGCGGTGGCCGGACCTGTCGTCGTTGGACACCTACGAGCAGTTGCTCGACGTTGAGGCCGAGGAGCGGATTGCGTCGGGCGTGCAGCGGCTGGCGCTCGAACTCCACATCGGCAGCGTTGTCGCCCGCCACGACGCGCAACTGGCAAACACCGAGCGCCAGCTTGCAGTCGAATGGGCCGGCGACGCGGTCCCGTGGCGACTGGCGCGGCAGATGGTGAACGTAGAGCCGGAGCGCTCCGTACGCCACGACCTGGACGACGCCATCCGCGCCGAACACAAGCCGCTGACCCGCGTTCGGCTGGCCCGGCTGAAGACCCAGCGCCGTCACATCGAGCGCGTGGGGCAGTACGACCTGCCGACCGACGACCTGGGCTTCTGGACCCACACGCGCGCCGTGGCCGTGGACGAGGTGTCGAAGCTGGCAACCTGGCTGCTGGAAGAAACGTCGGACCTGTACATTGATGCCCTGCGTGACCAGTTGGTGCACCACCGACTGGATGAGGGCGACACCTGGGCGGTTGACCTGGAGTGGCTGTTCCGAGGCGAGGAATACGACCGCGTCTATCCCGAGCACCTGCTGATGCCGAGCATCACGCGCGCCTTCTGGGATCTCGGCATTCGGCTCGAAGACCAGACGAACGTGCGCCTTGACCTGGACGACCACCCGGACCGCGTGACCCGCTCGTTCTGCGCTCCCATCGGCGCGCCGGACGAGATCGTGGCGATGCTGGCACCGCGCGGCGGGGTCGCGGACTTCGTGGGGCTGCTCCAGGCCGTAGGCGAAGCTGAGCGCCACGCCTACGCCGATCGCACTCAGTCCATCGTCTACCGCCGCCTGGGCGACGCCGCCGTCACGGAGGGGTACGGGTTACTCTTCGCGGGGCTGCTTGGGCGGCCTGAGTGGTTGGCCCTACGCCTCAACGCCGATGCCACCCGTGACGCGATCCGCCTGCGTGCCTTCGAGCGGCTGTACCGCATGCGCCATGCTGCCGCCTCGCATCTGCACGAGGTGGAACTACGCAAGGCCGAGGAACCAGAGTCGCTAGAAAGCGACTACGTGGATCGCTTCGCGGAAGCGCTCTACGTGCGGCCGTTCCGCGATGGGTTCCTTGATGTGACAGACGATCCGTTCGCGGGCGCACGCCACCTGCGCGCAGCCATCTTCGGCTGCCAGCTCGGGACGTTCCTGGCTCAAGAGATGGACGAGGAGTGGTTCCGATCGGTGCGAGCGGGTCGCTTCCTGGTTGATCGGTGGCGCGAAGGCCAGCGTTACACCGCCGAGGAGCTGACACGCTTCCTCGGCTTCGGCGGTCTTGACCCGTCGCTGCTCGTCGCTGAACTGCGAGCGGCCCTGGTCGGCTGACGCCCGCGCGGCGCAATCAAAACCAGGGGACCATAGCGCCGCGCGTACATCGGGCGTCGTCGTACGGCGTGGCCCAGTCTGCCGCGCCTGACCGTCCCCGCAGGCCGCTTACTTGAAGCGGTAGGTGATCCGCCCGCGCGTCAGATCGTACGGGGACAGTTCCATCTTCACACGGTCACCAGCCAGGATCCGGATGAAAAACTTCCGCATCTTGCCGCTCACGTGCGCCAGCACTACGTGCTCGTTGTCCATCTTGACTCGGAAGGTCGCATTCGGCAGCGACTCAGTGACTGTTCCTTCGACCTCTACGGCCTGACCTTTTGCCATTCACACCCCCGAACGACGCGGTGCGCCGCTCAAAACTACGCTTCTGCCAGCTACAACAGGCCGGGGCTACAGCACATTCCGGTGAGCGCGCAGCAAACAAACACCGATCACGCACGGCCTTTGTTGGATAGTACCCGACCACGCGGGTCGCGGACCATCGCCGGCAGCATTGCAAGAAGACGGCCACGCCGCGGCCATCATGGGCGCGCCGATTCGGGGCCACTCGGAGCGCTCGGTTACACTAACAGCGTAACGTGAATCAGATTTTCATCTGGCGTCGTCGGGTGGCTGCTCACGATTCCAGAACGAGGTGCGAACGGTGGCGGAGCACGAAGCGGACGTATGCATCATTGGGACCGGCCCCGGCGGCTACGTCGCCGCAGTTCGGGCCTCCCAACTGGGCTTGAAGGTCGCAGTTGTCGAGCGCGAGGAGCTGGGCGGGGTCTGCCTGAACCGGGGCTGCATCCCGACGAAGGCGATGCTGCACTCGGCGGAAGTGCTCACGACGATGAAGCACTCGGCCGACTTCGGCATCTTAGCTGAGAACATTTCCGTTGACTTCAGCAAGGTCATCGAGCGCCGCGAGAAGGTCGTTAAGCAACTCGTCGGCGGCATCGGCAGCCTGATGAAGAGCTACAACGTCAACGTCGTGCGCGGCAACGGCCAGTTGCTGGGCGGCGGCAAGGTGAAGGTGTCCGGCTCGTCCGAGGACATCATCAACGCGAAGAACGTCATTATTGCGACCGGTTCCGTCCCGGCCAAGCTGCCGGTGCCCGGCGGCGACGGCCCCGGCGTCATCGACAGCGACGGCGCGCTGGCACTGACCGAGATCCCGAAGTCGATGCTGATTATCGGCGGCGGCGCGATTGGCTGCGAGTGGGCCTGCGTCTTCGCGGCGTTTGGCACGAAGGTCACGCTGGTCGAGATGCTGCCGACGCTGCTCCCCATCGAGGATGAGGAGATCGGCAAGACGCTGGCGCGGTCGCTCCAAAAGCAGGGCATCACCGTCCACACCGAGGCAAAGCTGAACGAGATCATCGTGAGCGATGACGGCCAGAGCGTGGGCGTGCTGACGCTGAAGGACGGCAAGGAAGAGCGCGTCTCGGCTGACAAGGTGCTGGTCGGCGTGGGCCGCCGCCCGAACACGGCCAACCTCGGACTAGAGGCGGCCGGCGTCAAGACGGATCGGCGCGGCTTCATCGAGGTTGACGATTACCTCCGCAGCAACGTCGGGAATATCTACGCCATCGGCGACGTGACCGGGAAGATTCTGCTGGCGCACCTGGCGATGCATCAGGGCGTCTCGGCCACCGAGGCCATCGCGGGCAAGGGCCACCCGATAGACTACAAGGTCGTGCCGGGCTGCACCTACACCCACCCCGAAGTGGCGTCGGTCGGCCTCTCCGAGAAGAAGGCCATCGAACAAGGCTACGACGTGGTGGTGGGCCGCTTCCCGTTTGTCGCGTCGGCGCGTGCGCTGACGCACGGCGAGTCCGAAGGCCTCGTCAAGATGGTGGCCGACAAGAAGTACGGCGAGTTGCTCGGCGTCCACATCATCGGTTCGACGGCCAGCGAACTGATCCCCGAAGCGGCCCTGGGCATCCGCCTGGAAGCCACCCTTGAGGACATCGCGGGGACCATCCACGCGCACCCGACGCTGGCCGAGGCGGTCGGACAGGCAGCTTGGTCGGCGCTCGGCGGTGCTCTGGACTTGCCGAAGCCGCGCGCCCGGTAATCGTGGCTCTCACCCCCCAACCCCCTCTCCCACAAGTGGGAGAGGGTGAGGCTGTCGGGCAACCGGATGCGGCGGGCGACGTCTGGCTCCTCGAACTGGGGCGCGTGGAGTACGGCGCGGCGTTCGCCCTCCAGAAGCGGCTGCAGGCAGAGCGCGACGCCGACCGCATCCCGGATCTGTTGCTGCTCGTCGAGCACCCGCCCGTCATCACGCTCGGGCGGCGCGGCAGCCGCCACGACGTGTTCGTGTCCGACGCGGAACTTGCGGCGCGCGGCATCGGCATCTACGAGACGAACCGTGGCGGACTGGTGACGTACCACGGTCCCGGTCAGCTTGTCGGCTACCCGATTGCCCGCCTCCGGACCCTGGCCGGCGACGCACCCACGTACGTCTCGCGCCTTGAAGAGACGCTCATTCGCACCCTCGCGCGCTTCGGCATCACGGCCCACACCGATCTTGGCAATCGCGGCGTCTTCGCGGAGGGCGGCAAAATCGCGGCTATCGGCGTGGCCGTCACCCACGGCGTGACGATGCACGGTTTCGCGCTGAACGTGTCGCCGGACCTGGAGCATTTCGCGCTCATCGACCCGTGCGGCATCGGCGACCTCGGCGTGACCTCCATTGAACGGCTGCATGGGGCAGCGCCTGACCTTGCCACCGTCAGCGCCGTCGTGGTGGAGCAGTTCGCGCAGGTGTTCGGTCGGACGGTGCAGCCAGCGCCGTTCGAACTGTGGGCACTCATCAGTAGCTGGGGTATCATTCACACCCCGCCAGCCACCGTCCCGCTGACATAATTCCGACTGAATCACTCTGACTATTCGCCCTGTTCGTTACAATTGTTCTAACGGCATAGTGACGGCCGCTCCCCTTGCCTCTGCACACCATTGTTGCTGCCACATACGCCCGCGCGTTGCGTCGGTGCGCGGGCAGCGCCCCCATTTGAGGAGAAGTCCATAATGTCGCTTGATGCTCGCCGCGAGGACGTGATGCGGATGCTTCGCACCGTCCAGGATCCCGACCTTCACCGGGATCTTGTCGCCCTCGGAATGATTCAGGATGTGAAGATCGAGGGCGGCGTGGTGAACTTCGCGATTGTGCTCACCACGCCAGCCTGCCCGGTCCGCGACAGCCTGCGCGACGAGTCAGAGCGCGCCGTCAAGACGCTGCCGTGGGTTGAGTCGGTCAACGTGGACATGCAGGCCACGACCCGCACCGGGCGCGGCATGGGCAACGAACAGTTGGTGCCGCACGTCAAGAACGTGATCGCCGTTGCCAGCGGTAAGGGCGGCGTCGGCAAGTCCACGACGAGCGTGAACGTGGCGCTGGCGCTGGCCGACACTGGCGCGAAGGTCGGCTTACTTGACGGCGACATCTACGGGCCGAACATCCCGCTGATGATGGGCCTGAAGGAGAAGCCTCAGCTTCAGCAAGAGGGCGGCAAGATCATACCGTGCCGCAGCTACGGCGTGAAGCTGATGTCCATCGGCTTCTTCCTCAACGAGGACAAGCCAGTCATCTGGCGCGGCCCGATGGTGCACGGCGCGATTCAGCAGTTCTTGCGCGACGTAGACTGGGGCGACCTGGACTACCTCGTCGTCGATCTACCGCCGGGCACCGGCGACGCGCCGCTGAGCCTGTCCCAGTTGATCCCGCTCTCGGGCGTGGTGATCGTGACAACACCCCAGGACGTGGCGTTGCAGGACGTGGCGAAGGGCATGGCTATGTTCCGACAGCTTGAGGTGCCGGTCATCGGCGTCATCGAGAACATGAGCTACTTTATCTGCCCCGGCTGCCAGGACAAGCACGAGATTTTCGGGAGCGGCGGCGGCGAGCGCATTGCAGGCCAGTTCGCGGTGCCATTCCTGGGGAAGGTTCCGTTGCAGCAGCGCGTCCGCGAGGGTGGGGACCAGGGCCGGCCGGTCGTGGTGACTCATCCGGAGTCGCTGGAGGCACTGGCATTCCGCGACGTCGCTGGCGCAATAGCCCGACAGGTCAGTATCCTGGCGGTCGCAGGGCAGGGGGCATTCGTTCCCGCCATGACGTTGACGCTGAAAAAGTAGGAGGAGACTGTGGTCGAGGCCGCCTCGGCATTGTTGGCCTTTGGGCAGCAGGTGATGCAGCAGCAGGGTGGGGATCAGCCGACCGTCTGCTTCGCGATGATACCCCTGCTGATCCCGGCAGTGCTGATCGTGGCACACACGGTCGCACGCCACTTGCGAAGGCTGGCCGCGCGCCCGGCCTGATCGCCCGCGATCAGCGGACGCCCCGCCCGCATAGCTGCCCCTTAAAATCAGTAGACAAGCCCTCGTGGCCACGCCCGGCGCGGGGGCTTCGTCGTGCGCTGGTATACTCCGAGTGCGACGGAGGAAGGGCGACCGCTTGCTGCGCTTCGGCGTGGTGAGAGGAAAGTCCAGACAGCATAGAGCAAGGTGCCCGGCGTAAGCCGGGGTCGGGCGACCGATAGCTAGAGCCACAGAGACGAATGCCCGTTCGGTCGCTTCGGCGGTCGGTGCGGGAGTGAAAAGGGTAATCCTCCCTGCTGCAACCTCAAGCACGGCCATTGACGCTGCTCGCCGAGGCCGGGGTAGAGGGCACCCCACGCACGTGGGGGCTTGGCGGTTCGCCGTCAGGCAGATAGATGATCGCCTAGAACAGAATCTGGCTTACTCTCCTCCGTCGTTCTCTTCCCTATTTTCGTGACGCACTGGCTTTCCGGTTCGTTGCCACGTCTACGCCTGATTTCGCGTATCATCCCGCCCGTGGTTCGGACCTTGTGGCGCATGGTCATGGTATTGCTCGCGCTCGCCGTCCTGCTCGGGACGGCCCCCGGCGCTTTGGCGCAGACGTTGCCGCCCCGGATCGGCGTGCCGCCCGCTGAGGGCGATTATCCGATTCCAAACGGCCACTTCTTCACCCAGGCCGCGCCGGGCCAGCAGGGCAACGGCTACCGCGTCGCCAATGAAGCTGGCATTCCGTTCTGGGATGCCTTCGAGGAAGCCGGCGGCGTTGCTGAGCTGGGCTATCCGCTGTCTCGTCGGTTCGTCTGGAACGGCACCGTCGTCCAGGCGTTCCAGAAGGGGGCGCTGCGCTGGCTGCCAACCGAGAGCCGCACCGAGCAGCGCCCACTCAGAGACCTGGGCGACCCACCCGCCGACGCCAACCGCGCCGAGTTGCCGCTGGTGTTCACCGGCGAGGCAGCGCGGCAGCCGTGGTCCGGCTGGTGGTGGCCCGCCAACGACCTGGTTTACGGGCCGCGCCTCTACGACAAGGACGGCCCACTCGCAAGATATGACGAGTACGTCGGCAACCTGGGCCGACCGGACCCGGGGACGATGGAGTGGGAGCGAGCCGAGGTCCAATACTCCGGCCTCGCCTGGGCCGGGCACTGCAACGGCTGGGCCGCCGCCAGTGTGCTCGAACCCGAGCCAACTCGGGAGCGCACCATCGGCGGGATGACCTTCAGCGTGGCCGACCAGAAGGGGTTGCTCTCGTCGTACCACTTCGCTGACGCCGCTGCCTGGGCCGCTGGCAGCGAGGATCAGGACGTGACACCCGCCGACTTTCACCGCGCCGTCACGCGCTGGATCGGCGGCGAGCGCAAGGCGGCCATCTTGACCTTCCGGCCGGTCGGCGAGGAAGTCTGGAGCTACCCAGCCGGGAAGATCGAGACGCAGATCGGTCCCGATCCGCTGGAGGCTGATGTCTGGCACGTCACGACGACCGTCTGGCTGGTGGACAACGATGTGCCAGCCGGCTTCGTCGGCAGCAAACCGTGGCCGTCGGCGGCGGGCAAGGTCATCCGCTACACCCTGACCGGCAACGACCCGTACAACCCGAAGAGTGGCGCGTGGCACCCGAGCAGCGACAGTGGCTTTGGCAGGCCGTTCATGGTCTGGTACCCGGACCCGAACAGCCGCAACATTGGCCGACAGTTGGCCAGCCCGAACCTGGACTACAACCTGGTTCGGCAGATCACGCTCGGGGCAGACCGCAAGCCGCTGTTCAGCCCGATCATCCCCGCCGCCGCCCGCTGAGGCGGTGGCAATTTGCTAGTCCGCGCCGCCAAGTCGTCGCCTGCCGCCACCACGCTTGAGTCGAGCGTCAGCCCAAGCGCCCGTGAGCGCGCCGGCCGCCGTGCCGATGCCGTTCACCACGTCGTTGGTGATCCAGGAGTAGCCGCGCACCAGTTGCACGGGCACGCCGCAGTGCAGTCCTGGCGACTCGGCGACTGCCTGGCAGTTGGCGCACTGATAGCTGCCCTGGATCGTGGCTCCCGCAACCGAATCGGCCAGCGAGCCGACGAGGCCCGCCACCAGCGCCACGCCGACTACGCGCCCTGACCGCCCGTTCCGCTCTGACGGGCGAGACGCCAGCGCCCAGACTGCACCGACGACCAGCGCGCCGCCGGCCGCCGCGCCCCACCCGAGCGGCGTCACGCCACCGGATGCGCCGGGCAGCATCAGTTCGCCGGTCACGACCGAGCGCGGCGGCGACGAGGACCTCACGCCGACCTCGCTGGCCCAGGTGTCGGCAGCGGCAGCAGCCAGCGCACCGAGGGCGGCAGATTCGGCACGTCGCCAGCCCGCCCCGCCAAGCGCCAGCGCCGCTGCGGCAACTCCGCCGTTCGCCAGCACCTGGACCGCGTCACGGCGGTGGCCCTTGACGGCTGCCACCTCGCCTGCCACCGCTTTGCGTCGCGACAGGGCGCTGCCGGACACGAAGAAGGCGATCAGGCTGAGGCTGGCGCGCAGGCCGCCGAACACGAAGGTTGATGCCCCGATACCGGCCGCCGCTGCCGCCCCGTCAAGGGTCAGCGCGCCGCGCCGCCAGCCGAGGCTAGCCACAAGGGCACCAAGCCCAACGGCCAGCAATCCCCGCCCGCATCGACGGGACCGCACGCGCGAGAGCAGGAAACTGTCGCGGTTGCACCAACGGGCGGCCCCCGGCGTCACGAGCACGTCAGCCGGCCGGCGGGCCAGGCGGCGGCACCGCGCCGGCGAACGCCCGGCCGGGCAGCGTGCCGATCTCAGTCCGTGCGATTAGCTCGGCCAGGGCCGCGCGCGCCAATTGCGTGTGCTCGGCCGTGTACAGCGTCGCTTCATGCTCGGCAAATTCGTCTTCGTCCAGCACCAGATACCGCATATCGGGCCACACCCAGAGGTCAAGTGCCAGGTCGATAAAGGTCAGTTCGCCGTCCGCCACCTGCGCCGGCATCGTAACGTTGCAGTACCAGCCCTTCAGCGCGCCGTCCTTCGAGTAGACCTGGAAGACGTTGTACCAGCGCGCGAAGTAGTACCACTCGTAGAAGACGTCGCCCTTCTCGAAGCGGACGTAGCCCAGGTCGCGGCCATCGCGGTCGAAGACGGCCGTAAAGAAAAGTTCGTCGTCGTCCCGCTGGATCTCGCGCCCGATCCAACGGTAGCTCTTCGAGCCGTCATACATCAACTTCTGGACAATCAGCCGGCCGTGCTCATGCGCTTCGGGCGGCACGCCCGATGTCATCGTCACCGGCCAAGTTCCGCCGGCGTATCGGCCAGCGTGCCAGACGCGGTACGCCGAGCCGCCGCCACCCGGTTCGCGATCAGCCCGGCCGTGGCCCCAGCCCCCACCCCGTTCCCAATGTTCACGACGGTCAACCCCGGCGCACAGGTTTGCAGCATCGTCATCAGCGCGGCCACGCCCTCGCCGCCCAGACCGTAGCCGATGGGAGTCGGCAAGCCGATGACTGGCACATCCACGAGGCCGCAGACCACCGACGGCAGCGCGCCGTCCATACCGGCGGCCACGACGATCACATCGGCGGGCCAGCCCTGGAGGTCAGCCAGCGGGTCGGCCAGCCGGTGGATGCCGGCCACTCCTACATCGTAATAGGCGCGCACGTCGCAACCCATCTCAGCAGCGACGATATGCGCCTCTTCAGCCACCGGGATGTCCGAGGTGCCGGCCGTCAGGATGCCGACTCGGCCGCCGGTTCGGGGCACCTCCTGGAAGTCCGCGCGCTTGATGACCAGGATGCCCGACCGCTCGAAGCCGTCGATGCGGCAGTCCGGATGCTCGGCTCGGAGCCGTTCGGCAAGGGCGTCCGGCGTGCGGCTGAGGATCGCTCGCCCGCGCGCCTCCAGGAACGCCCGTGTTGCGGTCAGGGCGTCATCCGGGCGCTTGCGGTCGGCCAGGATCACTTCGGGCACGCCCTTGCGGCTCTCGCGCCCAATGTCAGGCCGCACGGCGTCGCCTGCGCCCACGTGCCGCGCCGGCCCGCTGTTGCCCGAGAGCAGTCGTTCTAGTCCGTCACTCACGGGCCGGATTATAGGCGCGGGCCATGCACTCGGCGCACCTTTGGGCGCAGGTGACAAAACGGGGCGATTGTTTTCTGCCGGCAAACTCGATTTTCTGCTGTAGCGGTCTGCTACACTAGCCCGCAAACGCCCATGCCACCAGGGAGTTTCGCCGATGGTCTTCAGCCCGATTCCCACGTCCGAGCTGATCCAGCAAGACCGCGAGCACTTGATTCACCCGCTCTACCATCCCGACGAGCACGAGTCGCCAGTCATTTTCGCGCAGGGGAAAGGCGCGATCCTGACGGATGTTGACGGCCATGAGTACATCGACGGCCTGTCGTGCCTCTGGAACGTAGCCCTGGGTCATGGGCGCACGGAACTGGCCGAGGCTGGCGCACAGCAACTCCAGACGTTGGCCTATGCCAGCAACTACACGGGCTTCTCGAACATCCCGGCCATCCAGCTTGCTACAGAGCTGATGAAAGTCGTCTACCCAAACCTGCGCGCGGTGTACTTCACGAGCGGCGGCGCAGAGTCGAACGACTCGGCCTTCAAGACGGTGCGGTTCTTCTGGAAGACGCAGAACAAGCCCGATAAGGTCAAGATCATCTCGCGGATGTGGGGCTATCACGGCGTCACCATCGGCGCAATGAGCGCGACGGGTATCCCGTCGTATCACAAGAACTTCGCCCCGATGGTACCGGGCCACATCCACATCCCTGCCCCGTACTACTACCGCGCCAACACCACGGCGAACTGGGAAGAGTACGGGATCGAGGCGGCCAACGAGCTTGAGAAGGCGATCCTGGCCGAGGGTGCCGATACCGTGGCGGCGTTCATTGCCGAGCCAGTGCAGGGCGCTGGCGGCGTGATCCCGCCACCACCGACGTACTTCCCGCGCATCCGCGAGATCTGCGACAAGTACGACGTGCTGTTCATTGCCGATGAGGTCATCACGGGTTTTGGGCGCACCGGCAAGATGTTCGCCCTGGAGCACTGGGGCGTGCAGCCGGACATCTTGAGCTTCGCGAAGGCGATCACCAGCGGCTACCTGCCCCTGGGTGGCATCGTCATCTCGGACCGCATCCACCAGGCGATGATGGACGTGCCGGTCGCTGACAAGTGGATGCACGCGTATACATATTCGGGGCACCCGACGTGCTGCGCGGTTGGCCTCGCCAATCTCCGCATCATGATCGCGGAGAAGCTGCCAGAGCGCGCCGCCGTCATGGGCGAGCGGATGCTCGACGGCCTCAAGGCGTTTGCCGACCACCCGATGGTTGGCGATGTGCGCGGCCTCGGGCTCATGGCGGCCGTGGAACTGGTGAAGGACAAGAACACCAAGGAATCCTACCCAGCGGCGGCGAAGGTCGCAGACCGGGTGGCCCAGGAGTTCCGCGCACGCGGTCTGTACACACGGGCACGCGGCGATGTGATCATGCTGGCCCCGCCGCTGATGATCCCCGAAGAGACGCTTGATAAGGCCGTCAAGATCGTGGGCGACACGATCGACTCGGTCTACAACGCCGTCAAGTCGTTCTGAAGGCGCGCGTAGGGAGTTCGTACTGAGCGCCACACAACTCCTGGGCCGCCCGGTCGCTGCTGCGATCTGGGCGGATGTGGAACGCCGAGCCGCCAGCCTCACCGCTGGCGGCTTCCCTCTGCCGTGCCTCGCCATCGTCGAGGGGGCCAGCGATCCGGCGTCTGCCGCGTACTTGCGGCAGATTCAACGCCAGTTCGAGCGACACGGGCTGGCAACCGTACGCCGCCAGCCGGAGCGCGTCGAGCAATCGGCCCTTGATGCTCTGCTGGATGATGTCGCGGCGGATACATCCGTCCACGGCATCCTCGTCACCCAGCCGCTACCCGCGCCCCTGAAGCTTGACGCGGCGCTGCTGCACCTGCCAGTCGCCAAAGACGTGGAGGGGGTCCACCCCTGGCACGCTGGCGTCCTGGCACAAGGCCGCCCCAGCATTGTCCCGAGCACACCGCTCGCCGGCATGGAGATCCTGAAGGCGAACGGCATCGCGCTGCGCGGCAAACACGCCGTCATCGTTGGCCGTAGCCCGATTGTCGGGCGGCCACTTATCCAACTGCTGCTGCTGCAAGATGCGACCGTGACGGTCTGCCACACCCGCACCGTCGATCTCGCCAGCGTGACCCGGCAGGCGGATGTCTTGTTGCTGGCGGCTGGCCGCGCCGACCTGATCGACGGGTCGATGGTGAAGTCGGGCGCAGTCGTGATCGACTTCGGCATTAACGTGGTGGGCGACACGCTG
>JBBQBU010000069.1:0-16738 GCA_038318015.1 Chloroflexota bacterium
CGCCAGACGATGGCGGCCAGCGCCACGGCGGCCACCGGCAGCACGACGGCCACCGCGCCGATCCGCAACACGGCCATGCCCAGCAGGATGGCCGCCAGGATCGCCAGCCCCGTGTACGACAGTACGCGCCGCCGCTGGTGCCCGGCGTACCACGTCGCGGACAGGCCACGGCGGCCGGCGGCAAGGCGACGCGCGGCGCTCTGCCGCCAGGGCCAGGGGAAAGCTACCGCCACGGGGCACCCGTCATCATGGCTCCGGTCACATGAACCGGTCGGCGAACACGAAGTACAGCGCCGTCATGCCGAACGCCAGCACAATCACCATGACCCGCCAGACCCGCTCGTGGTTGCGGAGCAGCACGCCGAGCAAGATGGACACGGCCATCGTCGCAAGCATCAATTCCACGGTGGGCCTCGATCACAACCCGAAGAGTCGCCGGATCCAGCCGGGCACGGACGATTGTGCGCCGTTCAGCACCATGCCGCGCATCCGCTCGCCGTCTACCAGTTCTAGCGCACGGTTCACGACAGACATCGGCGTGACGCCGGAGCGGACAACCATGATGACGCCATCCGCCTGGTCCGTCACCAGCGCCGCGTCGCTGCTAACCAGCAACGACGGCGAGTCGAGGATGACGACGTCGTGGGTGTGCCGGGTGGCAGCCAGCACGGCGGGGAAGCGCGACGAGCGCAGCAACCGCGACGGGTTGGGGGTCGCCTCGCCGGCTGGCAGCAGCCGCAGGTTCGGGAGGAACGTCTCGCGGTAGCCGAGGCCGACCGGGTAGACGCCTTCCAGCGCCTCGGTCAGGCCGGGGCTTGGCTCCACCTCGAAGTCGGCGGCCAGCACCGGCTGGCGCAAGTCCGCCTCCACCAGCAGCACGCGGCGCTCCGGGAAGTCCTGGGCGACCATCACGGCCAGCCCCAGGGCAACGGTCGTTTTGCCCTCGCCGGCGATGGCGCTGGTGACGGCGATGATGCCGGGCGCGGTCAGGCCGGCCCGGGTGTAGACGCCCCGGAACATCTCCTCCGCTTCTGGGAAGATCGGCTTCCGTGAGCTGCCATACACCGGCACGTCCGGCCGTTTGCCGGGCTGGAGCATCCCGCCGCTGGTTGTCGTGTCGTCCACAGTCAGCGCCATCTTTCAGTTTCCCCCTGTGGCCCCGTTAGCCGGCCCTGCGCGGAGCCGGTAGCGCAGGCATAGTCGTGCCAGCCACAAACGCAATGGCCCGGCGGGTGGTTTCCGGGCCGGCCTGGCGCGGCAGCCGCCGCAGGCCCATCCGTGGGACGACGCCGAGCACGCGGCCCATCGCTTGCAGGTCCGCCGTGGAGCGCACCGACCGGTCGGCTGCCGTCAGCGAGACGAGCAGCAGGCCGCTCACGAGCGCGCCGATGGCAACGCCAGCAATCGGGAAGACCAGCAGGCGGCGGCGCTCACGCTGGGGGCGGGTCGGCAAGACCGGCGCGTCCAGCACCTGGAGCGTCGAGTCGTTGCCCTCCAGGGCAGCCGAGGCCTCGAAGCGAGCCTGTTCGAGCAGGCCGCGCAGGCGATCGTTCTCTTTCTCGTCGGACTCCACGCGCTTCGACAACTCGCTCAACTGCGGGTCTAGCGCGGCGAGGGAGACGCTGCTGCGCGGTGAGCCGCTCGCATCGGCCGACGCGGCAAGGCGCGGGTTCGCGGCGACGTAGCGGCGCAGACGCTCCCGGCTGATGGCCAGGGTGTCGCTGGCATCGTTCGCCTGCTGCTCGTAGAACGCGATGGTGGAGGTCGCCTGCTGCATCCGCTCGTTGGCGTTGCGGTCGCGGAAGACGGCCACGGTAGACTCGGCAATCTTCAGCGAGAGTTCCGGGTCGTCGGCGCGCACCTGGATCTGCAACAGCTTGTTGCCGACCGGCAACGGCACGATCACCCTGTTCAGATACTCGAACACGTCGTCGCGGCCTTCGGGCGTGTCGAGCAGCGGCCCCAGGCCCGCGCGCTTGGCGATGTCTTCGTTGAACGAGCGGGACTTGAGCAACTCGGTCAGGCGCTGCTGCTGATTCTGGGCCGGGGTGACGTACCGGTTCCAGTCTTCCGTGGACGGCACGTAGGACGGCCGCTCGACCCAGAGGCCGGCCGTCGTCTCGTAGTACGGCTTGACCAGGAGCAGGGCGAACGGTATGACGATCAACGGCGTGATGAGGGCCGGCAGGACGATCAGGAACTTGTAGCGGAAGAAGGTTTCGAGAAACCTGGCGATCACGCGGCCCTCCCCGGGCGAGATCCGAGCCGGACCAACTCGGCGACGAGGTCCAGCAACGTACGGTTGTTGCGCTTGGCGTCGAACCGCTCGCGGGCAAGAGCGTGGCCGCTCTGTCCCATCGACCGGCGTTGCACTGGGTCGACAATCAGGGTGGCGAGCGCCTGCCGCAGCGCTCGCACGTCGTTGGGCGGCACGATCACGCCAGTATGGCCCGGTCGGACCGCTTCGGCCAATGCTCCGACATCGGTGGTAATCACCGGCAGCGCGGCTGCGGTGGCCTCCATCAAGACAACGGCCAGACACTCCCCCAGGCTCGGCAGCACGAACAGGTCGGCGTCGGCAAAGAGGCGCAAGAGGGCCACGCTGTTCGGCCCGACGTTGTGGTGAACGGTCACACCGGACCGCTGGGGCACGGCGTCGCGGGTCACGGCGTCCAGATGCCAGGAGCCGGCCGGCAACCCGGACAGTGCTTCCAGCAGTTGCGGGCCGCCCTTGCGCGCCCAGTCGCCCCCCACGAAGAGGACACGGACCGGGCGGGCGTCGCCGGCCGACGCGGACGCCGGAGCCAGCGTCAGGGCCGTTGCCGGCCGCTGCTGCCCCAGGTCGAAGAAGTCTGTTGCCGCGCCGGGTGCCAGGACGCGGATGCGGGCCGGGTCCGCGCCGTAGTCGTCAATCAGCGATTGCCGCGCCCACTCGGACCAGGGCACCAGCAAGGCGGCGGCCTGGAGCGCGTGGCGGTTCATCTGAAACTTCTGGCGGTCGATGAAGCTGTCGCCGGCACCCTGGTGGGTGTAGCCGCCCAGCGCGCTCACCCGGTCGAAGTTGAACGGCGTCGCGTCGAGCGAGATCAGCGTGGGGATGCGCTTCATGCGGTCAACGGAGAATAGCGACGTGACCTGGGTATGGAAGACCAGGGCATCCAGGGGGCCGCGCGCAAGCGTTCGGTCAAGGGCGCGCCGAGCACGCCAACTGGCCCGCACCGACCAGTTGCCCCGATACAGCGGCAGCAGCTTGCCCAGCCGGCCCACCGGGAACGCGATGGGCAGCCACGCCGGCGTGATGTCCGGGCGCGCCGAGACAGCCGCGTGCAAGTTGCGCGCGTGCGTGACGTGCCCTAGCGTCTGCTCCATAACGAAGGCGACCCGCACCATCTCCCGCTCCCCTACCCGTACCGGTGGCTCGCCAGCCCTGCGCGACTCCTGGAGCCACTGTACCACCGGTATCACCAGTGTCGCGCATGGCGGTTGCGCTTCTGTTGACCTGTGCGCGGCCCGGGCCATGCCCGGCAGCCGCCTGCCGCCCGCCCAGAACCGCGTCGCGCTTTGGCACCGCTCTACGAGTTTCAACGGGTTCGCGGTTGCGAAAGGCCCGGTTCCGCAGACGGCCCGGACAGGTTGAAGGTCCAGGTCGCCCCGGGGGGCAGGGCTGAGGCCGACGAGCCGCCCGTGTTGAGGATGCCGGCTGGCGTGCGGATGGTGCGGGTCGGGGTGCTGGTCCCGTCGGCCAGGTACTCCGTCATCAGCATGACGATCAGAACGACGATGACGACGATCATCACCACCGAGACGTAGACCGTCGAGCGGGGGAGCACCATCTCGCCGCGCGTGTCGAACAGGCTCGACTGATACGCCGACTGCGCCACCGACGCGGATGCCCCAGCCGGCCCGCCGCCCGCCGCGCCGGACCCAGATGCCGGGCCAGCACCGGCACCCGGCCGCGCACCCGCTCCGGATGCGGCTGAAGATGGGCGCGCGGCCGGCCCCGACGCGTAGCCATAGCCGGCCGCGGGTGCCGGCCGCACCGTCATCGGGCGGGCCGCTTCGAGGGCCAGTTCTTCGTCGTAGCGCGCCCGCAGGGCCGGGTCGCTGAGGGTCTGATAGGCGACGTTCAAGCGCCGCATCTGCTCCTCCGCATCCACGCTGCGGTTCACGTCCGGGTGCCGCGACCGTGCCAGCGCCCTGAAGGCGGCCTGGATGACTTCCGGCTCGCACCACGGGCTGACCTGGAGCACGTCGTACAGTGTGCCGCGACCACATCGACAGACCCAACCCTCACCCATCACCCTCTCCGGCTCGTGGGCACGGAACCCCGCATAGCGGTGCCCACTCCCGGATTATCGTACGGCAAGGAAACATCTGACAGCATTCGTTTTCGTGCTGATGCGACACGCATGCGTGAGGGGCACCGCCTCGGCTCGCATCCGGCCCCGCGATGCAGAATCGCACGCAGCCGTGCGAGCGCACCGGCTGGCCCGGCGCGCTCGGCGTTGCTGGCGGCTACGGGTTGACCAGCACGGTCTGGTCTTGCCGCAAGCCGCTCACGACTTCGGCCTGCCCGTTGGAGATGATGCCGACCTCTACGTCCGTCACCGTGCGGTTCTGGCCGTCCACCACCTCGACGAAGCGGCGCGCGCCGGCCGACCGAATCGCCTTCTGCGGGACGATCAGCACGTTGTCCTTCTCGCGCACGGTGACGTTCACCTGGACCGGCGTACCGATGTTCGGTGCCGGCTCCGGCCAGAGTGCCGACAGTTGGACCGTCCGCCCGACGCCCGGTTCGCCCTCCAGGATGGTGTCGACGGAGGCGTCAAACTCGCCGCCCTCGCCGCCTTCGAGCCGCACGACAGCGCGCTGCCCGGTGGCAAGGCGCGTGGCATCGCGGTCGGTGACGTCGGCGCGCAAGACCAGGTCGCCCGGCTTCGCCATCGTGATGACGGCGCGCTCGGCCTCGAACGAGTCGCCGGACCGCAGCTTGACGCTGGAGATGGTGCCGGCGAATGGCGCGCGGAGCTTCGTCTGTGCCAACTGCCGTTCGAGCGTCTCCACCTGGGAACGGTCCTGGGTCAGGCCACGCTCGAGTACCTGCAAGTCGTACGCCGTCGAATCGGTCTCACCCTCTGGGGGAGCCTGGGCGTCCAGGTTGGCGCGATCCACGGCGGCCTGCGCCGATGCCAGCCGGTCTTCGGCATCGCGCAACTCGTTCCGGCTGGGC
Source organism: Chloroflexota bacterium (assembly GCA_038318015.1). Taxonomy (GTDB): domain Bacteria; phylum Chloroflexota; class UBA6077; order UBA6077; family JACCZL01; genus JADZEM01. The sequence continues at coordinate 5,231 of JBBQBU010000069.1, forward strand.
CTGGCGTTGACATCAGCCAGGGTAGACCGCGTGGACTCCAGGGACGCCTGGGCCTGCTGCACACTGACAGCGAGGCGGGCAGCCTGATCCTGGGCGGGACCGGCGGCCAGGGTGGCGGCGCGCTGCTCGGCCTGGGCCACGGCCAGCCGTGCACCTTCGACGGTGACGCGGGCCTGATCGATGACGAGCGGCTCGGGGCCGCGCCGGACCTTCTCCAGACGCTCGCGGGCCGTCTCGATGTCGGCGCGGGCGGCCAGCATGTCGCGCCGCGCCGACTCAACCTCAGATGCGGGCGGCCCCTGGCGAACACGGTTGAGGCGGGACTGTGCGTCCTGTAGCTCGAGCTCCGCGTTGCGGACGGATGACTGCTTCTGTGCCCGCGACGAGCTATCGGACGTGCGGATCGCGTTGGCGGAGCGCAGGTTCAATTCGGCGCGCTGCACGTCGCGCTCGGCGGCCTGCAAGGCGGTCGGGTCGGGCTGTGACACGCGCTCGACGGCAGCGACCGCGCGGGCGTACGTGTTCTGGGCCGTGACGACCTCGCGCTCGGCAGCCCGCAAGTCCACCGGATCGGGCGCGCCAAGCTTCTGCAGATCGGCCTCGGCCTTCGCCAGGCTGACGCGTGCAGAGGCGATGGCCTGCTCGGCGAGCTGCTGCTCGATCTCGCCGGGGCCGGAGAATGCCCGGTTGTACTCGGCCAGCGCCGAGTCATAGGACAGCTGCGCGGAGGCGACGGCGGCCTCGGCCGAACGGCGCTCGGCAGCCGGTGCCCCGGCCCTGACGCGCTCGTAGTCGGACTGGGCGCGGCGCAGGCCAGATTCGGCCTCGCGGATGGACTGTTCCTTGCGGCCGGCATCAGCTACAAGACGGAGCTCGGCCTCGCGCTTCTTGGCCTGAGCCTGCTGCTGGGACTGCTCGGACCGCAACACGCCCACCTCGACCCGACTGCGTGCAGCCGTCAACTCGCGCTGCAGGTTGAGCGACTCTGCTTCAAGCAGTAGCTGACCCTCCTGCACGCTGTCGCCCGGCTTCACGGCGACCGTCTCAACCTTCCCGGTGATGCCGAACCCCAACAACACCTCGTCGGCTGCTGCAACGCGACCGGTGAGGGTTAGCAGGTCAACAATCGGGCCTCGGCGCACCGGGACGGCCTGCCGGCCACCGGTGGCAGCCGCCGGTGCGGCCGGTACGGTTGTGGCACCTGTCGAGCCCTCAGCGGACCGAGCCGCAGCCGGACGCCGAGCGTCGTTGAGGGCCTGCTCGATGGAGCCATCACCCTGGCGCTGGAGCCAGAGCAAGGCTGCGAGCACCGCACCGACGGCGACCAGCAGGACCGGCAGCCCCACGAGCACACCGAGGCGGGTTCCACTTCTCATGACGTTCTCGCCCTCCGCAACGCTGACAAATCATACATTTCGCACTTCATACTAACGGCGCAGATATCGCCGGCCACGATGCGGTGATGACAACGTTGTCACAAACACTGGACCTGACCGCCGGTTCGTTCTCCCATTTTGGCCGAAACGAGCGGTGCACGGCCGGTGCGCATCTTAAGGGCAACGACAGACGAATGGCAAGAACCGCATCTTGCGCTTTCGAGCGCCGCCGTGCACATCTGGCATCCTGCCGCAAGTCGTGGTGCATCCATGCCGGTGGTCGCCTGTTGCCGTAGGTAAAGATACGGGGGAGGCCGGACGGACCGGTCCCCCGGGTGCCTGGGCGTGTGTCAGAGGTGATGGTGTGTCGAGTGCCGAACGCTCATGCAGCACATGTGTGCAGCCAACGGGTGCGCCGCATCCCTGGGCGCCGCTGACGGTGACGGCGCGGCCCCCGGGTGGAGGGAAAGACGGTTCAGTATGCGCCTCGGTTCCCCACGACTGCGGGGATGGTCCGCAACATGATCTCCAGGTCGAGCCAGATGGACCAGTTGCGAATGTAGTGTAAGTCTAGCCGCACCATGTCATGAAATGGTACGTCGCTCCGGCCGCTGACTTGCCACAGGCCCGTCATGCCGGGCACGGCGCGCAGCCGGCCGTGCTGCCAGTCCTCGTATTGGGCCACCTCGCTGGGGACGGGCGGGCGCGGCCCGACGAGGCTCATCTCGCCCACCAGCACGTTGAAGAGCTGGGGCAACTCGTCCAGGCTGGAGCGTCGCAGGAACCGCCCGACACCCGTCACGCGGGGGTCGTGCTTCATCTTGAACAGTGGTCCGGTCGCCTCGTTCTTGGCGCGCAGCTCGGCCAGCAGGCGGTCGGCATCCTTCCGCATCGAGCGGAACTTGATCATCTTGAAATGCGCGCCGTCTTTGCCGACGCGCTCCTGCCGGAAGAAGATCGAGCCGGGCGAGTCCAGCTTGATGGCGATGGCGATGGCGAGCATCACGGGGGAGAGCGCCGCCAGCACCAGCGCGCCGACCACGAGGTCAAAGCCGCGCTTGACCCAGGTGACGGGCGCAGCCGGCGCGAACCCGATAAACGGCCGGCCGCCGTGGCGGGTCAATTCGAAGCGCACGGGCAGGATGTCGCCGAGGTCAGCGGCGAACTTGATCTGCACCGGGCGCTCGAATCCCCGCGCGATGATGCGCCCAAGCTGCTCGCGGCGGCTGGGGGGCAGCGCCACGACGATCTCGTCAATGGCGTACTGCTGCACCAGCCGGTTCAGATTGGCGATGGGGCCGATCAGGCTGACCGGCTCCGTGAAGTCGCTGCCGTTGTCCACATAGCCGACGACCTGACACGGGCCGTCAAGCTCGCGTGCGATCTCGCGGCCGACGGCGTTGGCCCCGACGATCAGCACCTTGCGGGCGGGCACCACGGCTTCGCGCAGGGCCACGTACAGCCCGACACTCGCCCAGCGCCAAGCCACCAGCCCGACCACGGCGAAGCCCCAGCCGGACGCGAACCAGAGCCGCGAAAAGCGCTGGTCGCCCAGGAAGAACGAGGCGCTGACGGTCAGGGCCAGTGCGGTCGAGACGGTGGAGACGATCATCTGTGACCGCTCGATCCACGAGCGCGGGCGGTCCAGGTCGTAGAAGCTGTGGAGCGCGAAGAGGACAACCGTCACCAGCGCGACGACAGCCCCCATGCGAGCGTACTCTTCGAGGCTCAGGGCGGCGGCTTCAAGGTCAGGGACGATGAAGCGGACCCAGTGGGCCAGGAGAAATGCGCCGAACACCAGCAGCGCGTCGGCCAGGACGACGCCAGCGGCCGAGAGGACCGAGACGCGTCGCCCGACGGTGGCGTTGGTGCCGGCCAAGGATACGGCGCGGCGAGCTACCTGCACGTTGAGGGTGGACATACCCGCCTCTTAGAAGTCGTCGTGGGCAGTGGCGCGGCTCTCGTCGCCTGCATGCAGGGCGAGCGAGAGCGGCGCTGCCAGGCAGCACGCGATGACAGCCGAGGTCCAGCCGATGCCGGCGCCGACGAGGACGGCGCTGCTGCTGACGCGGTACCAGAGACCGCGTTCAGCGCCCGGGGTGCCGTCCAGGTCGAACGAGCAGGAGGGCGAAACAGCGTTCATCCGGCCCTCCGCATCGGGGCACCGCTCAGCGGAGGTGCCGAGTGCGACGCACCCGTCGTCTTCAGCACCCGCAGTACCAACCAGAACAGCGCGGGGACGTCGTCGAGGATGTAGCGCCGCCAGAGCCGGGATGGCTCCTGCCCGAGACGGAACAGCCACTCAAGGCCGGTGCGCTGCATCCAGGCGGGCGCGCGGGAGACGATGCCGGCCAACAGGTCCAGCACGCAGCCGACGCCCATGCAGACGGGCACGTCCAGCCGGTCGCGGTTGTTGCGAATCCAGACGTCTTGCTGGGGTGCCCCAAGCGCCACAAACAGGAAGTCCGGCTGTGCGGCCTTGATGCGCTGCAAGATGCGCTCGTTCTCTTCGGGGGTCAGCGGGCCGAACGGCGGGGCGTAGACGCCAGCCACGCGCAGGCCGGGGAACCGCGCGCGCAGCTTGTCGGCGGCATTGTCGGCCACGCCGGGTGCCGCACCGAGCAGGAACACGCTGGTGCCGGTCTCGACGGCCACGCGGCAGCACTCGTCCACCAACTCCACACCGGTCAGCCGGCGCGGGACTGGCGCGTCGCCCAGGCGGGAGGCCCAGACCAGCGGCATGCCGTCAGCGACCGCCAGTTCGGCGGCGTTGAGCGTCTCGCGGAAGTCGGCGTCACGCCGGGAGATGGCCACAAAGTCCAGGTTGACGGTGACGATCTGGTTCAGTTTGCCGGATTGGAGAAAGCCGCGAATGCGGTCAACCGCCGCATCGCCGTCAACACGGTCGATAAGGACGCCGCCCAGGTCCACCCGCTCCCGCGCCCCACGCACAGGGTGGGGCACGATGAGCCCTGGGGACTGCCGAGGCGGTTCATGAACGACTCGCGCCTCAGGTACCATGCTTCGCCCTCATCTCCTCACACCAGGCCTGTCCGGGTACGCCGCGAGCGCCGCCAAAATCCAGGTATCTATATCTTTCAGCGCGGCCCTTGCTACAGCCGTAAATACGACGTTGCGATCTGGTTTCCGGTTGCTCGGCAACTTCCTCAAACTTCGTTGCGGCCATAGTCCCCCCGCGCAAACCTCACGATGCAGGCACAGAAGAGCCAGGGCAGGCCCGGCAGCGACTGACATCAGCCGCGCATTCCCGAGATACCTAGCCATTCAAATCCACAATCGCCCTAGAGAACCGGGTGGAACCGTCAGGATATCCGCAGTCCCGCGCCCATTCTGCTGGTTCTAACGCGGTAACGAGACACGAAGGGTCGGATATTCCCGATCCGCAAAAACTCGTTGCCGGTGGCTCGACAGAAGACATCTGCGCGACAACGATGCGGCTGCGAAGGGCGCGCAAGGCGACAGAACGGGCAACTTGACAGGATGCATGGCGGCGCAGCGGCGCGCGTGTTCCTGGTCAGCGTCGCAGGACTGCGCTGACCGTGGCACGCAGGCGGGCACCGCGCCGGCCCATCAAGACGAGGTTCGGCAGCATCCCCCGCCACGAATCGGCCGCCAAGAACTGGACGGCGCGCCGGCGCATGTGCCCGTGCAGGTTTGCAACGCCGTCCGGCGGCCAGACGAGGCGGTACAGCAGCCGCACCGGCGCGCTCGGCGCGAGCAGCTTCAGGGCGACGGGCGGGACGGGCGTCGCCAGCAGGTCGGCGCAGAGCGCCAGGGTGTACCAGATGGAGTTGGTCACGCCCTCGGCGTCGGCACCGGTGCGCACGACAGCCCAGTCGAGGGTGGTGCCGTAGACGCGCATCAACAGGTCGAGATCCTTGAGCCAGATGAGGCGATTGAAGCCATGTTTGTGCACGTGTACTGATAGTTGGATGACCTGATCTTCCAGACTGAGCATCAGCGCACCGGGCAGAGCATCGATTGCCTCTGCCCGCTCCCAGCGGGCAGCCTCTCGAGTTGGGCGCAGGCCCATCTGCAACGGATCGAGGTGCACTTCGACCATCACACCGCCATCAGGGGCCATGAAGACACGGTGGAAGGCTGCGCCCTCATGCACGTGGTGGGCGTGGGTGAGCCGCTCAACTTCGGCACCGTGCGGCACCTCTGCCAGCCCAAGGCCGAGTAGCGTGGCGATGACGGCCTCTTCGTCAGCATCACGGACGGTCAGGTCCAGGTCCGAATAGGGGCGTAGCGTCTGCTCGGGGTACACCAGTCGGGAGAGCACCGGGCCTTTCAGGACGATGACCGGTAGGCCGGCCTGCTCCAGCGCCAGCAGGATGCGCCGGAGGGCAGCGTCCAGGCGCGCGACGTGGGTCAACTGGTTCAGGGCCGCGTTCCGCAGGCCGTCCGCAGCGAACGGCGGCAGGGTCACGCCGTCTCGGGCGATAGCTTGCCGCACGAACCCGACGACGCCGTGGCTGGCCGCAAGGTCGGCAACGACGTGCCAGTCCTGCACAACCTGGGCGATCTGCACCAACTCGCGCGGCTGAAGATCGTCTGGTGCGCGGACGCATCGCGTAATGAAACGCGCTTCTGGACTGACACGCATGAAGAGTGCTGCCCCCAACTGCTGGACCGGCTGGAGTGGTGTACACGCGCGGCCAGGACTGCTGGCCCTTGCCGGTCGCTGCCAGCCCGTGACGCTGCCAGGACTAACGCGGCAGATGGTCCCGATGTGCCAAGTGCAGCAAGGCCACGCGTTCCAGACCCCACCTTCCAGATCACGCGACGCTGGCAGGGCAGCCGAGCGACGAAGGCTTGCGGGCCGCGCCAAGTATACTCGCGTCTATCCAGGCCCCTTTTCGTGAAGGCGCATCGTTGTAACGAATGGGGGAGGGCACGCTAGATGACGACACGGGCACGCCCGGCGCAGGTCCGCGCGGGGCGCGGCATGAAGATACTGCTGGTCGACGCACAGCCAGACACGCTGGAACTGGTGTCGCGTACGTTCCTGCGCGGCAACTATGAGGTGGTGACGGCACTGGATGGCGAAACGGCGCTGGACCTGGCGGCGGCGGCGCGGCCGGACCTGCTGGTGCTGGATGTTGACCTGCCGGGCATCGACGGCTTCGAAGTATGCCGGCGCATCAGGCTGGACAGTCAGGTGCCCATCATCATCTTGACGGCCCGCGACGACGAGGACGACGTGATGCGCGGGTTCCGGCTGGGCGTGGACGACTACGTGACGAAGCCGTTCAGCGCGCGGCTGCTGGCGGCGCGGGCTGGGGCCGTGCTGCGGCGCACCGGCCAGCGGAACGGCGCGGGCAGCGGCAGCCCCACCAGTGAGACCGTCCACACCGGTAAGCTCGACCTGGACATGCAGAGCTTTGAGGTCCGCAAGGACGGCCAGCAGATTCGGCTGACGCCGCTGGAGTTCCGCATTTTGCACATCCTGGCGGCGAATGAAGGACGTGTGGTCCCCTACGACCGGCTGATTGAGTACGCCTGGGGCCATAATGGCGGCAGCCCCTCGCACCTGAAGATTCGGATTTGCAGCATACGCAAGAAGCTCGGGCTGCCGGTGAGCGGCGACGCCGGCATCAAGGCGGTCGTCGGCACTGGCTACACCCTCCGGGGACTCTAGGGCGCGGGGCGAGAACTTTGAGACGCGGGAACGCAGACACGATGACGCGAACGCTCTTTGTGGTGAGTGCGAACCTGCCGGACGGCCTGCCCTCGGGCGTGGGCGGCCCGGATGCGGACGGACCCAAAAAGGATTACACGGCGATTGGGCGACGCCTGAACGCCGACTTGCTGGACTGGACGCGGGCACGGCGCACGCCGTTGCACCGGTTGCTGGTGAAGGCGCTCGGCCTGTCGACGGTGCAGGCGCTCCAGGCGTTCACGCGGCAGCGCCGCTACGATGTCATCCTGACGGACGGCGAGCACATCGGCATCCCGCTGGCGCTGATGCTGAAGCTGACCCGCGCGAAGATCGCGCATGTCACCATCGGGCACCGGCTGACGGCTGAGAAGAAGCGGCCGTTCTTCCGCTGGCTGCGGGTGCAGACCCACATGCACGCAGTGGTGCTGCACTCGCGGCACCAGTACGAACTGGTGAAGGACACGCTGGGCTTCGGCGAGGACCAGTTGGCGCTGCTGCCGTACCAGGTGGACCCGGAATTCTGGCACCCGATCCCGGCGACCGAGGAACGGCTGCTGGTGAGCGCGGGGCTGGAGTTCCGCGACTACCCGACGCTGTTTGAGGCCGTCAAAGACCTGGACGTGCACTTAAAGGTTGGGGCGGCAAGCCACTGGTCGAAGCGCAAGAACACGGCGCTGACGGTGGGGCGGCCAGCCAACGTGGAGGTCAACAGCTACAACTACCGGCAGTTGCGCGAGCTGTACTCGCGGGCGGCTGTGGTGGTGGTGCCGGTTGACGACGTGGACTTCCAGGCCGGCATCACGACGGTGCTGGAGGCGATGGCGATGGGCAAGCCGGTCGTCGTGACGCACACCTACGGCCAGACTGATGTCATTGAGGACCGGCGGACGGCGACGCGCAACACGACCGGCGCGGAGGAGCGGACGCGGCCGGTCAGCCTGCTGCGGAACGTGGCGGCCGAAGAAGATGTGCCGATAGAGCAGAACGGCTTCTACGTGCCGCCGAAGGACGCCGAGGCGCTCCAGCGGGCCATCGTCTATCTGCTGGAACACCCGGAGCGGCGGGCCGAGCTTGGCGCGGCCGGTCGCCGGGCTGTTGAGCGGCTGATGACGGTGGATCAGTTTGCCGAACGGATCGCCAGGGTGGTGGCGATTGTGGACGCCCAGGTCCACGGGCGGCCGGTGCCACTGTTCGATGCGCCCGCGAGTGTGACGGTGGCGGCGGCCAGTGCCAAAGCCCCCGCGTAGCGAATCCCGCGTGTAGCCTTGTAGCCCGGGCGAGCAGCGTTGCTGTCCATACGGAGTTCAAAAGGCAGTTGCACGGAGGCCCGGTGCGGTACGTCGCCCTCGCCATACGCTCCCTTCTGACGCTGGCGGCGGCCGGGCTGGCCGGCCTGACCGGCTACCTGTTGTTGCTGACCGGGGCGGCGGTGTTCGGGCGCAAGGCGACGCCGCCGGACGGCGAGCAACGCCGGCGCTTTGCGCTGCTGGTGCCGGCGCACAACGAGGAGAGCACCATCGGGCGGCTGCTGGCGAGCACCCGGCAACTGGCCTACCCGGCCGCGCGCTACGACGTGTACGTGGTAGCCGACAACTGCACCGATAGTACGGCGGACGTGGCCCGGGCGGCCGGCGCGCACGTCGAGGAGCGGGCCGACCAGGCGATGCGCGGCAAGGGGTATGCGTTGCGCTGGCTGCTGGCGCGCCTGCGTGAGCGCGGCGGCCACTACGACGCCTACGTCATCATCGACGCGGACACGGTGGTCGCCCCGGACCTGCTGGCCCGCATGGACGCCCATTTCGCCACCGGCAGTCAGGTGGTGCAGGTCTACTACACCGTCCTCAACGTGGGGGACTCGCCGTTGGCAGCGCTGCGCTACGTGGCGCTGGCGGCGTTGCACTATCTCCGGCCGTTGGGCCGGCGGCGGCTCGGACTGTCGTGCGGACTGAAAGGCAACGGCATGGGCTTCCTGGCGAGCGTGCTGGAGCAGTACGGCTGGGAGTGGTTCACGCTGGCTGAGGACGTGGAGTTCCACCTTGCGCTGGTGGCGGCGGGGCTGCGGGTGGACTTCATCCCGGAGACGACGGTGCTGGCCGACATGCCGGTGACGTTCGCGCAGGCCGAGAGCCAGAACGAGCGGTGGGAGCGCGGCCGGGTGGAGATGTTGCGGCAGCGCGGCCTGGGCCTCGTGCGGGAGGGGCTGCGCCAGCGCGACCCGGTGCGCCTGGACGCCGTGGCCGAGCAACTGATCCCGCCGCTGTCGGTGCCGTTCGCGCTGGGCGGGGCGCTGCTGGCGGGCGGGCTGCTGTGCCGCTCACGCGCGGCGGCGGCGCTGGCCGTGTTCAGCCTGAGCGGGCAGTTGGGCTATGTGCTGGCGGGGCTGGCGCTGGTCGGCGCGCCGTGGCGCGTGTACCGGTCGCTGGCGTACGCGCCGGGCTACATCTGCTGGAAGCTGTGGCTGTACGGGCGCTCGGTTGTAGCGCGCGGCGACGCAGACTGGGTGCGGACCGCCCGCACAACGGGCGACCCCGCCGGCTGACCGCGGCGAGCGGGGGGGTGATGCCGAGTGATGTCGTTGCGCGCAGCGTGAACGGCACGCGCATGCGAGCGGCAACCTCCACATGCCATTCCGAGTGGAAAGGTCGCATCGGTCGGGATGACATGGGAAGGGGCACATCCGCTTCAGGCGGGTTGACGGTGAAGGTTGCTTGTGGGGGCGTGGCCGCGCCGCCGTGGCGTGTATCGCTGAGACATGCACAGCGTACCGATTGCCACGTTCTCCGTGCATCATGGCGACTACACTGATGGTCATGTGTGCACGACGTATACCTGCATGTTGGCGCTGATCTGTCGCCATCGGAAGTGCGGTAGCGGGCGCGAGTGACGTAGCGGAAACGGTCGGTGCGGCGGGCGCGAGAGGCGGGACATGATGCAGCGTGTGATGCGCGGCGGCGGGCTTTTGGCGGCCAGTTTGCTGACGCTCTTCGGGCTGATTCACGTCTGGTGGGCCGTTTGCGGGATGTCCGCCGGGTCGGCGGTGATACCAGTCCGCGACGGCCGCCCGGTCTTCCGACCGTCGCGGCTGGGGACGCTCGGTGTGGCCGGCTGCCTGTTCGCCGGCGCCCTGACGCTGCTGGCACGGCTCGGCCTGGTACGGGTGCCGGGGCTGGTTTCAGGCGTGCTGCCGGCCCGTCTGGGGGCATCGCTGCCGCACCGTGGAGCCTGGTCGCTGGCCGTGCTGTTCGGCCTGCGCGCGGTCGGTGACTTCCGCTACGTGGGCGTCTTCAAGCGGGTCACGGGGACGCGATTCGCGCGCTGGGATACCCGGCTGTTCGTGCCGTTGTGCGTCGTGGTGTCGGCAGGCAGCGCGCTGGCCGCAGTCTCAGAACCGACGCTTGACGTGACCTCGGGGACAATGGCCGATGCGTAGTCTACGTGCAGTTCAGGTCGCGAGCAGATTGAGCCAGCGGCGAGTTCCAGCCGCGCCGGTAAGCCGCTCGCGCACCCTGAAGCCGGCCGTATTGAGCAGGGCTTCGATCTCCGACCCACGGTAGCGCGCGAAGAACCGCTCGACGGGAGCGCCATACGCGCCGTGCTCCCACGCTTCGCCGTCGCCCTCCTGCATCACCAGGAAGAGTGGCCCGCCGGGACGGACAATGCGTCGCATCTCGGCGAGCACGTGCGGCGCGTCACGCTTTGGCAGATGCAGCAGCGATGCTGAGCACCAAATCCCACCAAGCGCACTTGCCACCCCCGACGCGCCTGGGCGGATGTCTGGCAATCTGCCACGGGCCTAGGCCGCGCCGGCCAATCTACAAGGCAACATCGTGAGTCGGCAATAGCCAAGATTAGCCAGGCTACGGCCAGTGGGGCACGTCGTGACGGTGTCCTCACGAGAGGTCTCGCGGAGGCTGGGTCTACTGGTTTGGCCTCTGGGGTCCGTGGCGGGTACTTCTGATACACGCTTTTGCCGGACAGGGCACCCAGGATGCTACGCGGTGGCGGCAAGGCCTCGCGGTCTGATCTTGGCCCTGGGCGGAACCGGCAGGCGGTGTACCCTGCACGCACCAGAATCGTGATCGGTTTGACAGAAGGCGCTGTGACGGAACCGTGATCTGTGCTCATCGTCTGGTGAAGTGGGCAGTGTGCTTGACCCATCGGTGGATCCGGCAGATACTAGCCGGCAGAAGCACAGGTCTACAGACGCAAACAGGCCGCAGCTACCAACTGCGACCTGTCAACACATCTTCTTGCCAGAGGGCGCGCGCTGTACCACCAGCGCTGCCCCGGCGGGGCCGTTCGGATCGATGGGAGCTTACCAGGCAGCCCGTCGCCGTCTATCCGACACGGTACTACGTCGGTGCGCCCTACGTCAAGTAGGAACGGACGGTACGTGTCGGACGAAACAAGCGACAACCGATGGGAGCAGCGCTTGAGTCCGCTCAT
>JBBQBU010000070.1:0-16405 GCA_038318015.1 Chloroflexota bacterium
GTTGCTGAAGGCACAGGAGTGGGCAGAGACCTTGAAGAGCGTACAATCGGCCGAGGGGGTACCCCCTCGGCCGATTCGTTTGTCCGCACGATGCCAGGGTTGACGAGGCCTCGCGCCGCCCGACAGACGAACGGGCCACCGCCTGTTAGACGGCCTTGTCGGCGTGCAGCGCGGCGATCTCGTCGGCGCTGTACCCCAGTTCTGCAAGCACCTCGTCGGTGTGCTGGCCCAGCAGCGGCGGTGCCAGTCTGATCTCAGCCGGCGTCTCCGAAAGCTGCCAGGGGAAGCCGGTCACGCTGATCTCGCCGGCCGTCGGGTGGTCGATCCGCCGCCGAAGCTGCAAGTGCTCGGTCTGCGGGTCGTCGAAGACCTGATCGAGCGAATAGATTGGGCCGACCGGCACCTCGACCGCTTCGAGCATCGCCACCACCTCGGCAACCGTCAGTTTGGCCAGCCGCGCCTCGATGGCGGCGACCAGCGGCTCCCGATTCCCGACGCGATCACGGATCAGGGCAAAGCGCGGATCGTCCAGTAGCGCTTCAAGGCCGAGCGCGCGACAGAACGACTGCCACATCCTCTCCGTGCCGCAGGCCACGTTCACGTCGCCGTCTGACGCCTTGAACGTCTCGTAAGGGGCGAGGCTGCCGTGGCGGTTGCCGGCGAGACCTGGCGCGCGGCCGGTGCCGAAGTAGCGGCCCGCCTGGTAGGTCAGCAGCGCGACTTGCCCGCCCAGCATTGAGGCGTCGATGTGCTGGCCGACGCCGGACTGCTCGCGGGCATAGAGCGCCGACGACACGGCGAACGCGCCGAACATTCCCGCCGTGATGTCAGCAATGGGGATGCCGACCTTCGAGCGTGTGCCGCCGGCTTCGCCAGTCAGGCTCATGATGCCGCCCAGCCCCTGAAGCACCTGATCAAAGGCCGGCTGCTTCGCGCGCGGCCCGGTCTGGCCGAAGCCAGAGATCGAGCAGTAGATCAGGCGTGGGTTGATCGCCTTCGCCTGCTCGTAGCCGAACCCGAGCCGGTCCATCGCGCCGGGCCGGAAGTTTTCGACCAGCACGTCGGAACTGGCAACCAGTTTGTGCAGCACCTCGCGCCCGCGCTTCAGGTCGAGCGTCAGGCTGCGCTTATTGCGGCTGATGCTCATAAAGTACGTGCTCTCGCCGTTGATGAAGTCCGTAGGCGAGCCCCAGCCGCGCGTCTCGTCGCCGGTGCCGGGCATCTCGACTTTCACCACGTCGGCGCCCATGTCGCCCAGCATCATGGTGCAGTATGGCCCGGCCAGGGCACGGGTCAGGTCAAGGACTCGGATATTGTCGAGCGGTCCAGGCATTGAACGCTCCAGTGCGTCGGATTCACAGCCCGTCGTGCACGTCCGAGGGTGAACGACGTGTTGAGACGGGCCGATCGTGGATTCGTTGACAGAGTACGGCCGAGAGGATACGTGGATGTGATGGCCCGGTCAATTCGCGCAGGTGCCGACGGGTGGTAGCATCCACAAACGGCTAGGATGGGTAACTGCTGCGGACGGGAGGTCGTGTGTCGCAAGTGCTTGCGGTGATTGCCGATGAAGTCCGCTCCTGCACGAACTGCCGCCTGCACGAGGGCACTCACAGTGGCGTCCCCGGTGAAGGCAACCCGAACGCCGAGATTCTCTTTGTGGGCGAAGGCCCGGGCTTCCACGAGGATCAGCAGGGCCGCCCGTTCGTCGGGCCGGCCGGCAAACTGCTGAACGAGATGCTGGAGCGCGCCGGCCTGAAACGCGACGACGTATTCATCACGAATATCGTGAAGCACCGGCCGCCCGGCAACCGCGATCCGATGCCAGACGAGATCGCGGCGTGCGGCCTGTACCTGGAGCGCCAGATTGCCGAGATCCAGCCGGTGCTGATCGTGACGTTGGGCCGCTTCTCGATGGCAACGTTCTTCGGGCCGCAAGCGCGCATCACCCAGACGCATGGTAAGCTGCGAAAATGGCGCGACATCGCGGTATACGCCTGCTTCCACCCGGCGGCTGCCCTGCGCCAGCCGAAGTACCGCGAGGGCATCGAACAGGACTTCGACGCGCTGCCCCGTGCCCTGGAAGCCGCCCGCAAGCTGGCCGCCGAGCGCACAAACGCCCCGGCCAGCGCCCCGGCCGATGAAGGGATGCTAGTGTCCGCATCAGATACGCCCATTGGTTCCCAGCCACCGGCCGCGCCGGGGCCGGGCCAGATGACGTTGCTCTAGCCGTGGCCACACGAGCCGCGAAGTCTGCCGGTTCGACCCGCCGCCGCGCCGCGCCGAAGTCGCGCGGGCCGAGCGCCGCGTCAGTTGCCGGCAAGATGCTTGGCACGGTGTTGAAGGGCACCGTGCACGGCATCGTGGCAAACCGCCGCGTGATCTTTGACGTGGTGGCGCTCACGAGCCTGGTCGCGGGCGTCATCGGTCTGCTGGCCGTCGCGTTCCCGTCTGGTTGGGCGACTGGCCCGGTGCGTCACTACCTGATGCTCTCGTTGGGCTGGCTGGCGTTTCTGGTGCCGGTCTGGCTGTTGGCGCTCGGGCTGCTGCGCCTGGCCACCAGTTGGCGCGGCGACGCCGGCCCGCCAACGATTCGGATCGTCGGGGCGTTGCTGGCTTCGCTGGCCCTGCCGGCGATCATCCATCTGCTACCCATCGGCGACCCAGACCCGACGGTGCGCGCACTGGAGCACCACGCAGGCGGCGGCGCGTTCGGCCTGTTCCTCTCGGACGGGCTGGTGGACGCCCTCGGTCTGCCGGCCGCCATCGTCCTGCTGCTGGGCGGCCTGGGCCTGGGGGCGCTGCTCTTCTTCGACCTGACCATGACCCAGGTTGGCGTCTGGCTCGGGATCTGCGCGGTTCTGGTGGGCGGCGTCATCATGCGCGGCTACGTAGCTGCAAAGGCGAAGATTACCGCGCCGCGACTGAAAGTCGTGCAGGTCGGCAAGCCGCAGTCAAAGCCGCTGGCCGGCGCGCTCTCCCAGGTCGTTCGCAAGGCCCGGCCGAATCCGCGCCCGGCCCCTGAGGCCGAACTGGAGCTAGAGCTACAGCCGCCGGTGCCGGGCAGGGCCGGTGCCCTAGCGTGGCGCTTGCCGGCCCTGGCGCTGTTCAAGGCCGCCCCCATCGTCGAGCAGAGCCAGACTGACGTGCGCGCGCAGGCCCGCATGATTGAAGAGACACTGGCCAGCTTCAACATTCAGTCGCGGGTGATCGAGGTCAGCACCGGGCCGACCGTGACCCAGTTCGGACTGGAGCCGGCACCGGGCGTCGCTGTGAACCGCATCCTGGCCCGCGCCAACGACCTGTCGTTGCGGCTCGGCGCGACGGCGCTGCGCCTGGAAGCTCCAGTCCCCGGCCGGCGCGTCGTCGGCATTGAGGTGCCGAATCGGAGCGGCCAGACGGTCAGCCTGCGTGAGCTCTTCGAGGCCGAGCAATGGCAGAAGCCGAAGTCGAAGCTGCGGCTGGCGCTCGGGCGCGACGTGAGCGGCGCGGCCGTGGTGGGCGACCTGGCGAAGATGCCTCACTTGCTGATCGCTGGTGCGACGGGCAGCGGCAAGTCGGTCTGCATCAACACCATCGTCGCGTCGCTGATTTATCAGTCCACGCCGGACGACCTCCAGTTCGTGATGGTCGATCCGAAGATGGTGGAACTGGTCGGCTTCAACGGCATCCCGCATCTGCGGATGCCGGTCGTTACCGACATGGAGAAGGTCGTCGGCGTCCTCAAGTGGGTCGTCAAGGAGATGGAGCGGCGGTACGGGCTGCTGGCGGCCCGCTCGGCGCGCAACATTGAGGCGTACAACAAGGGCATCGAGAACGACCCGACGACGAAGAAGATGCCGTTCCTCGTCGTCGTCATCGACGAATTGGCCGACATGATGATGATTGCCGGCGACGAGGTGGAACGACTGATCTGTCGGCTGGCCCAGTTGGCGCGCGCCGCCGGCATCCACCTCGTCGTGGCGACGCAGCGGCCGTCCGTCGATGTCATCACCGGACTGATCAAGGCGAACATTCCGACGCGGATCTCGTTTGCCGTCAGTTCGCACATCGACTCTCGGACGATCCTCGACTCGGCGGGCGCCGAGAAGCTGCTCGGGCGCGGCGACATGCTCTACTTGCCGCAGGACGCCAGCAAGCCGATCCGCTTGCAGGGTGCGTTCGTCAGCGACGAGGAGATGAAATCGTTGGTGGACTTCTGGACGCGGCTCGGGAAGCCCAGCTTTACGGACGACGACATCCGCGACGTGGAAGCCCTCAACGCGAAGGACGATGACGACGGCGACGATATGTTCGATAAGGCCGTCGCAGTAGCGGTGCAGTATCGAAAGGTGTCGGCGTCCCTGCTGCAACGGCGGCTGGGCATCGGCTATCCGCGCGCGGCTCGCCTGGTGGACCTCCTGGAAGAACGTGGCGTGATCGGCCCCTCGGAAGATGGCCGCTCGCGCGAGTTGCTCGAAACGGCCGAGCCCCTCGGCATCGAGTGACTTCAACGCCCTCAGGCCCGCCAGGAAGTGATCTCGCGTGCCCGCCCGAACTGGGCCGCCCCCTCGCTCGCGCAGGGGAGAGGGGGTCGGGGGGTGAGGGGCTCTCGGTCCGGCTGACGCCGACAGCCATAGTCGGGGCGCTGTTGGTGGCGCTCGGGCTGGCCGTCCTGTTCTTCTACCTGCTGGTCTACATCGCCCACGCCACCAATCTCGCCCGCTATCCGTACGACCTCGACCAGGGCGAGGCCTACGACGTGAATAGCGGCTGGCTCATCGCGCAGGGCCGCCCGATCTACACCGACAACAGTACGTACCCCTACTATTCGTCAAACTACCCGCCGGTCTATTCGCTGCTGCTGGCCCCCATCGTGGCCCAGACCGGCCCGACGCTGGCATCCGGCCGGCTGCTCTCGGTGGCCGCGACGCTGCTGTCGGCGCTGGTGATGGCCGGCATGGTCGGGGTGCAGTCCCGCAGCGGGTTGGCCGGCGTCACGACCGGCTTGCTGTACGTCGGGTCAACCTACGTCTTCCATACCACGCCGTTGGCCCGCGTGAACGGCATGGCGGTCCTGTTCGCGGTGGGTGGACTGGCCTGTTGCCTCGGGCGGCGCTGGCCGAGCTACGCAGGCGTCCTGATCCTGTTTCTGCTGGCGCTGTTCACCAAGCAGACGACGATAGACGCCGTGGGAGCAGGGCTGCTGGCGCTGTTCGTCCGCGACGTGCAAGGTCGCCACGTTCGGGCCAGCATTGTTGTCGGGCTGCTGATCGGCCTGTTGGGTGGCGCGGCACTGTTGGCGCTCAACGCAGCTAGCCAGGGGGCGTTCTGGCTCAACGTCGTCGTCGGCAACGTCAACCCGTTCGACCCGCATCAGGCGCTGCTGTACTACCAGAACTTCCTACAGATTCACCTGCTGGTCATAGCGCTGGCTGCGTGGCAGGTACTCCAGCAGGTGCGCGCGCGGCAGATTGGCCCGTTCGAGCTGTACTGGCTTTTCTCGCTGATGCTGGCCGTCAGCGTCGGCAAGTGGGGGGCCGGCGAGTCGTACTTTCTGGCTCCGATTGCGGCGTCGGCCATCCTGGCGGGGCGGTCGGTTGCCCGCCTGCTGCGCGAGTCTCTCAACCATGACAACCGGCTGGCGGTGCTAGGCTGCCTGTTACTGGCGCAGGGGTTCCTGTATGCCCACGGCCCGCTCTACCACCTCGGGCCGTTACTGGTGGACCGGGGGGCGCAGGCGTCGGTACTCAGCCGCTGGCCCGGCCCGACCGACGTGCAGGCGGCGGCTGAGTTGGTTGCAACGCTGGCGAGGGCTGACGGGCCGGTGTTGCTGGAAGACCCAAGCTACGGCTTGGCGGTCGGCAAGGAAGTCGTAGGCAACGCGACGCACCTCAGGAACGTGTACCTCGCGGGGGTCTGGTCGCCGGACAATCTGGTGGCGGACCTGCGCGGACGGCGATTCGCCTGGGTCGTCCTCAACGCCGAGTTGTACCCCGCGCCCGTCCTGGAGGCCATTGGCCGCTACTACTATCTCTACGAGGAGTACGAGATCAACGGCACCCGGCAGCAACTCTTCGCGCCCGGCGGGGAGTAACTGAACAATGACGCGGCCGACAGTGGTACCATTCGGCGGCCTGGCGCGGATCAGCGCTGGCGCGCCGGTGTCAGCGGCATCTTCAGCCCGGGCAGTTCGGGCGAGTGGAGCGGTCCCCTGAAGCTCTCGATCATCATCCCCTGTTACAACGAGCGTCCCACAGTCGAGACGCTGCTCGATCAGGTGCGGGCAGTCGATATCGGCGACATCGAGAAGGAGATCGTCGTTATCGACGATTTCTCGACTGACGGCACCCGCGAGATCCTTCAGGAGCAGGCGAAGCGCGGCGACATCATGCTGCACTTGTTGCCGCGCAATCAGGGTAAAGGTGCCGCCTGTCGCGTGGGGCTGCGCCATGCCACCGGCGATATCCTGCTGATCCAGGACGCCGACCTGGAGTACGATCCGGGCGACTACCCGATTTTGCTGCGCCCGATCCTGGCGGGCCGCGCGAAGGTCGTCTACGGCTCGCGCTTCCTGGGCGAACACAAGGCGATGTACTTCTGGCACTCTGTCGGCAACCAACTGCTGACGCTCATCACCAACATTCTGTACGACAGCACATTGACCGATATGGAGACCTGTTACAAGGTCTTCATGCGCGAGACGCTGGCGGGCATCAAACTGAACTCGGATCGCTGGGGCTTTGACCCGGAGATCACGGCGAAGGTGATGCGTCGGGGCCACCGCATCTACGAAGTCCCGATCTCCTACGCCGGCCGCGAGTTCTGGGAAGGCAAGAAGATCGTTGGGTGGCGAGACGGGCCGCGCGTGCTGTTGACCCTGCTTCGCTACCGCTTCTTCTCGTAGGGGCTGTGGGGGCCGACACCGCGCGTCCGCACGCCACGGACGACGCAGCACCTCTGCCGGTGCGCCGGTGGCCGGCGTGGCTCCCGGATGTGGGCGCGGCGCTAACGCTGGCTCTGCTGGTCGCGGCCTTCAACCCCGGCCTTGCTTTCGGCGGGCAGGTGCTGGGCGGCTACGACGCCTTCGTCTACTTTTACCCCTTACGCTCCTACATCATGGAGACGCTTGGGCGGGGGCAACTGCCGCTCTGGAACCCCTACCTGTTCGCCGGCTCGCCGTATCTCGCCAACACCCAGACGGCCGTTTTCTACCCTGGCACCTGGCTCTTTGCCCTGCTGGATGTCCCGCGCGCCTACGCCCTGAACTTCCTGGGCCACGTCTGGATTGCCGGCGTGCTGTTCTACGCCTTCGCGCGGCAGACGCTGGGGCTGGGTCGGGTTGCCAGCGTGCTCGGCGGGGCGGCGTTCGCCTTCAGCGGCTTCATGAACGGGCAGGCCGGACACATCAACCAGTTTAGCGTGGCCGCCCTATTGCCGGGCGTGGCGCTGGCGCTCGACGTGGCGATGCGGACGGCCCGGCCAACTGCGGTGTTCTGGCTGCTGCTCGGACTGGCGCTCCAGATTCTGGCCGGGCACCCCCAACAGGTCTATATGACCGTCGTGGCGCTCGGCGTGCTGATCCTGTGGCGGGCGCTCTGGGCGGCCGGCGTCTTCGGAGACTGGCGCGCGACGCTCCGACTGCTGGTGCGGGGTGGCGTGGCCCTGAGCGTGGCGGGTGTGCTGGCGGCGGGCATCGCGGCGGTGCAGCTCCTTCCCACGCTGGAACTCTCGCGGCTGTCGATCCGTGGCGGCGGCCTGGAGTATCAGCTTGCGGCGTTCGGTGCACTGCCGTGGCCCCTGCTGCTGCCGGCCCTGTTCCCTGGCTACTGGTCGCACTTGCCAACCACCGAGTTCTTCGGCCATCTCGGTACCGTCGTCTTCGCGTTGGCGTGGCTCGGGCTGCTGGGGGGGCGAGGGCGGGCAGTGCTGCTCGGGGCCGTCTACGTGACACTCGGGCTGCTGCTGGCGGTCGGCGACGCGACATCGTTCTACCGGACGCTGTTCGACTGGGCACCGGGCTTCTCGTCGTTCCGGGTGCCGGCCCGCTGGTTGCTCGTCTCGACGTTCGGGCTGGCGATCCTGGCGGCAGCCGGCATCGACTGGCTGGCCGGCTGGCGGCCCGCGTCCCTGGCTGGCGGGCGTGTCGGCCTGCTGGCGCTCTGGCGGCAGATCGGCCCGGCGCGTGGCATCCTGGCGGGTGTGCTGATCCCACTGGCGCTGGCGTCCCTGGTCGCCCTGGGACAGCCGCAGTCAAAGTGGCTGCTGCTGGCCTGGGGGCTACTGACCGGCGCGACCCTGCTGGTGGTGAGTTTGCTGGTGCTGGTCCCACGCGGGCGGCCGGTCTGGCTGTCGCTGATCGTCGTCAGTGCCCTGGCCGACCTCTGGATGGCTGGCTTCAACCTGGAGTACCGGCACACGGTTCCGGACATTGCGTTTCGCCAGCCGCGCGAGGCCATCTCCGAGCTACAGCGGCGCTCGCGTCCCACGGTCGGAGACGAACCCTTCAGGCGGTATCGGTCGCTGAGCATTGCCACGCCAGAGTACGTGGTCAAGGAGACTGGCGAGTACGAAGAGCGCTTCGCCGATCTACCTCGACTGACCCTCGACAACCTGCTGGTGACCGTGAAGTGGAACGAGACGCTCTGGCCGAACACGCCTCTGGTGCACCGCCTTCCCTCGGCGGACGGCTACGACGGGGGCGTGCTGCCGCTTCGCAACTACTACACCCTGACGCGGGCGATGCTCGGGGCGGAACGCGCGCGTCCGGATGGCGTGCTCGCCAGCCGCCTGGACACGTTTCCTGATCAGAAATGGTTGGACCTGTTCGGCATCCGCTGGGTGCTCACCAGCCGCGTCAAGGACGATACGCGCGGCGCGATCTACTACGACCGCGCCATCTCGGTCACCTTGCAGCCGGGTGAATCGTGGTCGCTCGTGGGGTTGCCGCGCGGCGAGTTCACGAAAGTCGGGATCATCTCGTCGGTGGCGATGGGGCAAGGACATAGGGCACCCGCGTCCGGTGAGCAGGTTGGGGCGTTGCGCCTAGATCGCGGCGACGGCAATTCGGCCACGGTGCCGCTTGTCGTTGGGGCGGCCACCGCACCGGAGAACTGGTCACCAGAGCAGGCGCCAGACCTCGACCGGGTGACAGCCTGGAGCGCCCAGGCACCAAATGCGCCCGGGGACTGGATCGTAGAGTTGCCGTTCGCTAGCCAGCCCATCGACCGTCTGGACCTGGTGAACACGTCAGCCAACCGCGTCTTGCAGATCCGGTCGCTCAACCTGATTGACGATGGCCGGCAGATGGCCTTTCCGATCACGCTTGATAGCTGGGTCGAGCGCATCGACTTCTTCGACCAGAAGCTGTACGACCGTGTCAGGGCGTTGTCACGGGCGTACCTCGTTGGTCAGTCACAGGTGCTAGACGACGATGCGGCAGCGGCGTATCTTGGTTCACGTGCATTTTCACCGCGGCAGAGTGTCCTCCTGGCACCGAGCGCGACGGCAGAAGCCATTGACAACGCCGGCTCGCCGTTGCAGCTACTCTCTGAGGTGTCACTCCAACCCGACGACCCGGAGTCCGTGACGATTCAGGTCAGCACCGGCGGTGACAGTTATCTGGTGCTGTCTGATAGCTGGTACCCTGGCTGGGTGGCGACATTAGACGGCGTAGAGGTGCCAATCGAACGGGCGAATATTCTGTTCCGAGCGGTGCGCGTGCCGGCCGGGCGGCATACCGTCGCGTTTCGTTACACGCCACGCTCGGTACAGATTGGCGTGGTGATCTCGTCGGCGTCGATGCTGCTGACCAGCGTGCTGCTCTGTGCGCCGATGATCTGGGAGCGCCGCCGCGCCGCGCGCCGGGCCGTCGCTGGATGAGCAGCAGCGCGCCCGGCCACGGCGACGCCCTTGCCCTGGCCGACGAGGGTATCCTGGCCGATGAGAGTGCAGCCGGGCCGCCGTCGGACGACGCGCTGCTGGGCCATCTCGTCGCGGTGCTGTTTGCGGCCGACGAGCCGCTGCCGGTCGCCGAACTGGCCCGCCTGCTTGATGTGCGCGCGGCCCAACTCCAGCGTGTGGCGAAGCGGCTGGGCGAAATGCCGCCGCCGGGGCTGCTGCTCCAGCGCGACGAGGACCGCCTGCAACTGGTGACGGCCCCCCCATCGGCGCGCTTCGTTCGGCGGCTGCGCGGCCTGGAGGAACAGGCCCGGTTATCGCGTGCGGCGCTAGAGGTGTTGGCGGTCGTGGCCTACCGCCAGCCGGCCACTCGCGCCGAGATTGAAACGATTCGCGGCGTCAACGGCGACCGCGCGCTGTCGTCGCTGCTGGCGCGCGGGCTGGTGGCCGAGGTTGGCCGCCGCGAGACGGTCGGGCGGCCGGTGCTCTTCGGGACGACGCTGGGCTTCCTCGAGCACCTGGGCCTGCGTTCGCTGGAAGACCTCCCGACGGTCGCGACGCCCGAGGCACCAGGCCTGCCTGAGCAACCGCCGGGCGCGGCGCAGGCGCCCTAAAAGCCTGCGCCGGTTCCGCCTCCGACGACCGTCTGCCAGCCGCCGCACAGGTCCGTCGCCGTGACCGGCACGGTGACTGCCGTGCCGGCGGTCGCGCGTCGCAGGTAGAACGTGTAGGACGCTGGCGTGTTCGGCACGCTGACCGTACTGGGGAGCGTACGCCCGTTGGCGATGCCCGGCAGATCCAGCAGCGCGTTCGCGTTCGGGGTGTGGCTGTCTGGCCCGAACTGGAGTGACAGCAGCCGGTTGCCCTGGTCGGCTCCAGCCACCGAGATCGTCACCGCCATGCGCCCATCGCCCGGAGTTGACGTTGAGACGGTCATTTTCGGGCGCGGACTGCACGACATCGGCACGACGAAGGCGACCGTCTGGCTCTGGCCGTTGGCCGGCAACGCCTTCAGTAGCGTGTTCGTCCCTGTGTTCCAGAGGACGACGCCGGTTGTCGTCCAGTTGCCGGCCAGCGGCAGCGGCAACTGCAACACGAATGTCGTGGACTGTCCCGGCTGGATGACGGCCGATGCCGGCTGAGACGTCGTGGCGCGCCAGGTCTGGCCGGCGGTGTTGGTGCCGTCCACGAACGGGACGAGCGCCGGCGTCGCGGCACCCCCATCGTTCTTGACCGTCACGGAGATGTTGGCCGTCCCGCCGATGCTCAGGGTGCCGCCAACGACGAGCGGGCCTTCCTGGCGCGGGTCGGCCTGCTGCACCGCCGTCGAAATGCCAAGTACCGCACTGCCGCTGGCCGCGTCGTAGCCGCCGACCTGGACGCGGTAGGTAGTGCCAGGCTGAGCCGTGAACTGTACTGCTGATTGCACGGTCGATTCGGCGTCGTCGTTGCAGGCGACCAGCGTCAGTCCGCCGACCGTGCTGCCGGTGTAGACCGCCAGCACCGTGTCAAAGTCGCTGCCGGCCGTGGACAGCGTGATCTGCGACGATGTGGCCGGGGTGATGGTGTACCAGCCGGTGCGGCCGGTTGTGAGGGTACTGCCCGCGCAACTGAACGTCGCCGGCTCGCCAGACTGGAGGGTCGCGCTATTGGTGTTCACGCTCTGCGAGCCGCCCGTCACGGTTGTGCCTGGGAACGTGTCGTTGGCGGGCGGCGGGCCGCAGGTGGTGGCCGAGAAGACGGCTTCAAGTTGCCGGTCAGCGCCGACCGTGAAGGTGTACGGATTCGGAAAGCTCTGGGTGGAACGGTTCTCGCGCCAGTACAGGAAGCAGCCCGCCGGGGTTGCCGTGAGCGTCGTCTGCTGGCCGGCCGTGAAGCTGCCGCCGCCGCTCACCGAGCCTGCGCCCTCGGGGTATGCCGTCGTGCGAATCGAGCGTTGCGGCGTCGTGAACGCTACATCGACGGTGGCCGAGTTTGCGCTGGCGCTGGTGATGGTGAGGATCATGCCAGCGCCAGCGTCGGTGTACGTTTCGCCGGCCAGCAATGGGGCGTCACGGAAGTCATTGGTGCCCGCCACTGAGGCCGGCTGCGTGTCGATGATGTTGGAGTCGCCGCCGCCGCCCGAGCCAACGTAGTCGGGGCCACAGACATTGGTGCAGAGGGGCGTCGCGCCGGCCGTGTGGACGAGGACGCCGCTTCCGTAATCCGTCCAGGAGGTCGCAAAGTTGTTCCACGGCGAGGCCGGCTTTCGGTACTCCAGGTAGTAGTAGCCGTTCACGTTGCCGGCGGCGTCGCGGGTGCGCGGCACCTTCAGCACGCGTGTGTTCGCGATCAGGGCGGCCTGGTCGCCGGCCGAATCGAAGCTCTGATTCTCGTAGGACTGGATCGTGTAGCTGCCGGCACCGGTAGCGATGCGGGTCCGGGCGCTGACCCAGCCCATGATGTCCTTATGAACGCCGTTCAGGTGGCCGTAGCCGCCGGAACTGCCCATCACGTCGGAGCGGTCGCCGTATTCGTCGCTGGCGCAAGCACCGTTGGCGATGGCGTCCGGGCCGCACTCCAGCGAGTTGGCGTGCCAGACGCCCAGGTTGTGGCCGTATTCGTGCAGGGCGACTCCGCCGACTTTGCCGTTCAAGGCCGTGCTGCCAAGCGCGCTGTTGAAGTCCCAGGAGATCGACAGCCGCTGACTCGCGCCGTCGAAGGTGCCGACGCCCTGGGTGCGAATGGTCCCAATGCCCCCGCCGCCGCATGCCGTCGTGGCGATTGACAGCACCACGCGGTCGTAACTGTTGTAGTTGATGGCGGCGTCGGCAGCGGCCAGCGCCTGCGTCCGGATCGGAGTGCTGTCGCAGGTGGTCGTGGCGATGCTGTACGGCCCGTACACGTCGCTGGCCGTGCCCTCAGCCCCGCTGCCGCCGACGATGGTGGTCTGGTTGTATGACACTTCCCTGTAGAAGTTGCGGGCGCTCTGGGGGTTCGAGGACGAGAAGAAGATGCTGGCCGTGTTCGTGGCGTTCGCGTACGGGTGGCTGGCGACGCCAGGGGTCGTCACCAGGATGATGGCGGTCCGCTGGTTGCCGGTGGTGCCAACCGAGGTGGGCGACTGGATTGTGACGATCTGATCGCTGACGATGGTGGCCTCGCCGGCCAGCGCCACGCCGTTCAAGCGCACGAGGTCACCTGGCTTCGTCTTCCCGAGTGGCGCACCCAGCTTGATCGGCCGTTCCTGCGCACCGTTGACGAGCTTTGCATCGTAGGTGCTATGCCCGTCCTCGTGGTCGATGTGGAGCACGACCAGTTCACCGTCAGCGTCGACGCGCTCCTCCACCAGCGAGCGGATCGCCGGTGGCAGCGCCGCGCGCTCGGCGGGTGACAGGGCAAGGTCAAGGACGGCGGCGGGGTTCGAGTCTGCCAGTTGGTGCAGCAGCGTGCGCCGTCGTTCGGCCTTGCTCGTGACGGCGGCCTGGAAGCTCGGTACTTTGTTGGGGCGAGCGGCGGCAGCCTTCAGTTCGTCGGTCAGTTGGCTGGCTTCGGCGCGGGCTTCCTTGTCGCGCTCCGGCGTGGCGTTCGTGGCGCTCGGGCCGAGGGCATCGTGTGCCAGTGCAGGCGTCGTCGTTCCCGTGAAGCAGAGAGCCAGAAGCGCCACCGCTAGACCGAGCAGCCATCGCTGCATACCGCGTTCCCCCGAGGTCGGGACACTGCCGGCTGTGCATGGTGGGCACGGCGGGGCGTCCGAGGTGTATCACAAGGGGGAACGTCTTTGCAGAGGTTCAAGGATACTCCCCCATGTGGGGCATTTATGCAACACATTGGGCCAGCGCCCTGCCGTCCGGCGTGTGAGTATTGGCGTGCCTAAGGGTCTGACGGTTTGCCGCGCCTGTGTGTGCGCTGGTACACTTCGCGGGCCGCGACCCGCGTCGCGGCTTCATCGTGTGCTCACGAAGCACGCAGAGAAACAGGGATGGCCGTCATGTACGCAGTCCTCGAGACGGGCGGGAAGCAATACAAGGTCAAGTCGGGCGATGTCATCGAGGTCGAGCGGCTCGACGGTGAGGTGGGGTCACAGATCGAGCTCGGCCAGGTGCTGATGCTCGCGGGTGACGATGGCGCGCCGACGTTCGGCACGCCGATGGTCGCTGGTGCCAAAGTGTTCGGCGAAGTCGTCGAGCAGGGCCGCGGCGAGAAACTCATCATCTTCAAGTACAAGCCGAAGGTTCGCTACCGCCGGAAGACTGGGCATCGCCAGTCGATCACCCGGGTGCGAGTCGGCGACATCGTGGGACCGGAGTAGATCAATGGCTCACAAGAAGGGCATGGGCAGTACCCGGAACGGGCGCGACAGCGCGGGTAAGCGGCTCGGCGTGAAGCGCAGCGACGGTCAGATTGTGCTCGCAGGGACGATCATCGTCCGGCAGCGCGGGACGGCCATCCGCCCGGGGAATAACGTCGGCGTGGGTCGCGACCACACGCTGTTTGCGCTCGTGGACGGCGTCGTCCGGTTTGAGCACGCCACTAAGGACCGCAAGAAGGCCAGCGTCTACGCGCCAATCGACATCGACGAAACCGAAGCCGTCGCCGTCTAGCCACCGGGCGACCCCCAGGTGCTCATCGCCGCACGGACCAGCCGTGTGCGCACAATGGAGCCATGAACGCATGCGCGAAGGTATTCACCCGAAGTACGAGGTTGTCACCATCACCTGTGGTTGTGGCAGTGTCATTGAGACAAAGTCCACCAAGGGCAATCTGCGGATCGACGTCTGCTCGAAGTGCCACCCGTTCTACACGGGCGAGCAGCGGCTGATGGACACCGGCGGTCAGGTTGAGCGGTTCCGGCGGCGCGCCCAGCGGGCAGCGCAGGCGGCCGCACCCACAGAGGCCACACCGGCCGAGTAACCGCTCGCGCGCGGCCCACGAATCAGCACAGCGGCCGGCGACCGGCGGAGGAGCATTGGCAGAGAACGGCTCCTCCCTGGTTCGCCGGCCTTCGCGTATCTCCCCCACGACCTATGGCGGGCAGGCGGTCCTTGAGGGCGTGATGATGCGCGGACGGCGCTGGGCCTCGGTGGCCGTACGCGCGCCCGATCAGCAGATCGTCGTGCGGTCGGAGCGGCTGCCAGTCCATCTGTACGGCGGCTGGATCAGCAAGACGCCGTTTCTGCGCGGCCTGACCGTCCTGTGGGACTCCCTCGGCCTGGGCATGAAGGCGCTTATGTTCTCGGCTGAGGTCGCAGAGCAAGACGACGCGCCAAAGGCCGATGGCGAGGCTGGCGACAACGCAACCGCGCCATCTGGCGACGGTTCCGCTACCCCGGCCTCATCCGCTGCGCCGGCTGCGTCGAACTCGTTCGGCCAGACCCTCCAGTGGACAACCGTTGCCTTCTCGATGCTGATCGGCGTCGGCATCTTCTTCATGCTGCCGCTCGGTGCAGCCGCGCTCTTTGAACTTGCCATCGACAACACGCTCGCCGTTCACCTGTTCGAGGGGCTGGTGCGGCTGGCGCTGCTGGTCGGCTACGTCTGGGCCATCGGTTTCGTCCCCGAGATCAGGCGGGTCTTCGCGTACCACGGCGCAGAGCACATGACGATCCACGCCTTCGAGGCTGGCGAGCCGCTCGACCAGGCGCACATCGGCAAATATCCGCCCGCTCACCCACGCTGCGGTACGGCGTTCCTGTTGCTGGTCGTGGCGATCTCGATCCTGTTGTTTGCGCTGATTCCCACCGACAACTGGTGGATTCGCATTGCCTCGCGGATCCTCGCGATCCCACTGATCGCCGGCATCGCCTACGAGGTGCTCAAGTTTGGCGGCAAGCACGCCGAGCATCCGCTGATGCGGGTGATCGTAGTTCCGGGGTTGGCGCTCCAGTCGCTGACAACGCGCTACCCTGAGCCGGACATGATCGAGGTCGCGGTGGCATCGTTCCAGACCGTGCTAGATCTCGAAGCGGAAGACGCCGGCAGTTCCGCCGGCGACGCGCCTGCTTCAGCGTCGCCGCTGAGCTAGCTCCGCCCAGATCTCGTCTGGTGTCACGCCGCTTTCGGCCAGCAGCACCATCGAATGGAACCACAAGTCGGCCGTCTCGGTGATGAGGTCCGTGCGGTTGTGGGTTACGCCGGCGATGACGACCTCGGTCGCTTCCTCGCCCACCTTCTGCGCCATCCGCTCAATGCCGCGCGCCGCCAGCTTTGCGATGTACGAGCCTTCGGGGCGCTCGGTCAACCGCTGCTTGATGGTGACGTACAACTCGGCGGCCACCTCGGGCGACGGCGGCGGGCCATCGGCCTCGTAGGTCGAGGTGTAGAAGCAACTGACCGCACCCGTGTGGCACGTTGGGCCGGCCGGGTCGGCCAGCACAAGGATCGTGTCGGCATCGCAATCGACGCGCACGGCCCGCAGCTTCAGCACGTTGCCGCTGCTCTCGCCCTTGCGCCACAGCCGGTTGCGGCTGCGGCTCCAGAACCAGACGTCGTGATCTGCAAGCGTGCGGTCGTACGACTCGGCGTTCATGTAGCCGAGCATCAGCAC
>JBBQBU010000071.1:0-16237 GCA_038318015.1 Chloroflexota bacterium
CCCTCGACATCGCCCGGGTCGGCCGGGCGACACAGATTCGCGGCACGCTCGAAGTACCGGGCGACAAGTCGGTATCGCACCGTGGCGCACTGATGAACGCCATCGCACACGGCCGCGCCACCATCGACAATTATTTGCCGGGGGCCGACTGCCTCTCGACGCTGGAGTGTCTGCGGGCGCTCGGCGTCGAGGTCACGTTCGACCCGACCGGCGCGAACGGCAAGCCTCGCGTGACGGTGGTCGGGCGCGGCGGGCTGCTCCAGGAGCCGATCCGGCCGCTAGACTGCGGGAACTCTGGCACCACCATGCGGCTGATGTCTGGCGTCCTGGCCGGCCAGCCAATCTTTTCGGTGATGACCGGCGATGCCTCGTTGAGCAGCCGGCCGATGGCGCGCGTCGTCGAGCCGCTGCGGCTGATGGGCGCGAAGATCACCGGGCGACAGGGCGGCCGGCTGGCCCCCATCGCAATGGAAGGCGGCAGCCTCAAGGCGATTGACTACACCTCCCCGGTAGCCAGTGCGCAGGTGAAATCGTGCGTGTTGCTAGCCGGCGTCCAGGCCGAGGGCGTGACCATCGCCCGTGCGCCGGCGCTCTCGCGGGATCACACCGAGCGCATGCTCAGCGCGATGGGCGCGAAGCTGGAAATCGACGGCACGACCGTCGCCGTACATGGCGGCGCGAAGCTTCGGGCGGTTGACGTGGTTGTGCCAGGCGACTCGTCGTCGGCGGCCTACTGGCTGGCGCTCGCCTGCATCCACCCGGACGCTGAGATCACTATTCAGAATGTCGGCATGAACCCCGGCCGGACCGGCTTCGTGGAGATTCTCCGCGAGATGGGCGGCGACGTCGAGATTCGGAACGAGCGCGTCATCGCTGGCGAGCCGTTCGCCGATCTGGTCGCGCGTAGTAGCCGCCTCCACGGCGTCAAGGTCGGGGGAGACGTGGTGCCGCGTGCCATCGACGAGTTGCCGCTGGTGGCCGTCATGGGGCTGTTCGCTGACGGCGTGACGGAGATCCGCGACGCTTCGGAGCTGCGCGTCAAGGAGAGCGACCGCATCGCCAGCCTGGGCCGCGAACTGACCCGGCTGGGGGGACAGGTCGAAGAACTGCCCGACGGCCTGAAGGTTTTGGGCGGCGCCGCCCTGGAACACGCCACATGTGAGACACTAGGGGACCATCGGCTCGCAATGAGCCTGGCCGTCGCTGGACTGGCCGGGGCGGGCGTTGATGTGATCGACGCGGGCTGCGCTGTGGTCTCCTACCCTGGCTTCTGGCAGCAGGTCCGAGCGGTCGGCGGGGCGGTTGCCCTTTCTGACGAAGGAGTGGACCTAGCCTGATGGGCTTGAAGGCGCTGACGTACCTCACGGCCGGGGAGAGCCACGGCCAACAACTCACGATCCTGATCCAGAATCTGCCGGCCGGGCTGGAGATCACCCCGGACGACATCAACGAGCAGCTTCGGCGGCGGCAGGGCGGCTACGGCCGTGGCGGGCGCATGAAGATCGAGCGGGACAAGGCGCAGATCGTGTCGGGCGTCCGGCACGGGCAGACGCTCGGCAGCCCGCTGGCGATGGTGATCCCGAACCTGGATTCGCCGAACTGGGTCGGCCGGATGGATGTTGAAAAGCTGGTGGACCCTGGCGACGGCAGTTTTGAGCCGGTCGCTAAGGTCACGCGGCTGCGACCGGGCCACGCCGATATGGCCGGCTCGATCAAGTACCAGTTTGACGATGTGCGCAACATCCTGGAGCGCGCCAGCGCCCGCGAGACGGCCTCGCGGGTGGCGGCCGGTGCCGTTGCGCGGGTCTTCCTGCGCCATTTTGGCGTCGAAATCCAGAGTCACACCGTCCGGATCGGCACGGTGGACGTTGCCGCGCCGCCGTACGTGCTGCTCGATGATCGCGGCTCGAAGAATCCCGAGATCGCCGCCTTCTGGGCCGAAGTGGACGCCTCAGATGTCCGCTGCGCTGACGCGGATGCATCCGTGCGCATGATCGAGGAGATCAAGGCGGCTCGGCTGGCGCAGGACACCCTCGGCGGCATCTTCGAGGTAGTGGCGTACGGACTGCCGATCGGCCTTGGTAGCCACACCCAGTGGGACGAGAAGCTTGACGGCCGCCTCGCCGGCGCGCTGATGAGCATGCCGTCAATCAAGGGTGTGGAGATCGGGGATGGGCTGGCACAATCCGCGCGGCGCGGCTCGACCGTCCACGATGTGATCACCTACGATGCCGAGCGCGGCTGGTCCCACCTATCCAACAACGCCGGCGGCACGGAGGGCGGTATCACGAACGGTGCGCCGGTCGTGGTGCGCGGCGCGGCCAAGCCGATCTCGACGCTCATCAAGCCGCTGCCGTCGATTGACCTGACGACCCGCGAGGAGACGCCGGCCCACTTCGAGCGCAGCGACATCTGTGTGATCCCGGCCGCCGGCGTCGTCGGTGAGGCGATGGTGGCTCTGGTGCTTGCCGATGCGTTCCGACAAAAATTCGGCGGTGACAGCATTGCCGAGATCGAAAAGAACTACGAGTCCTATGTCAGCACCTATCGTCCCTGATCGCGTTGGCGTCGACGGCAATCCTGTCATCGACACCGCTTCCGAGAGCGCGTCCGCTAGCGACGAGCGGCCCCTCCGCCAGCGCGCCACGGTGCGCGGTGGTGGCGGTCGGCCGCGTCGTGGTCCCGCCAACATCGTGCTGGTGGGCCTCAGCGGCTCGGGCAAGTCGACAGTCGCGCGGCTGTTGGCTCGGCGCCTCGGCTGGCGCTGCATCGACACCGACCAACTGATCCAGCGCGAGGCCGGCATGACGGTGCAGGAAATCTTCCGAACCCAGGGCGAACCGGCCTTTCGGAGCCTTGAAGCGGACACCGTGGCCGGCGTCTGCCGGCGCTCGCGGCAAGTGATCGCCACCGGCGGCGGCGCAATGGTCGCTGATGCGAACCGGGCGCAACTATTGGCGGGAAATCTGGTCTTCTACCTGGAAAGCTCGCCGGAGACGCTCGCCAGCCGCCTGAGCCGCAACCTCTCGCGCGAGCCGCGCCCGCTGCTAGAAGACCCTGACCTTGTGGGTCGGCTGGCCGAGCTTGGCCGTCAGCGCGAACACCAGTATCGTTGCGCGCACCACGTCGTGTCCACAGACCATCGCACGCCCCGGGAGGTAGTCGATGTCATCGCCGAGCTCGTCCGCGCCCGCCTCTGAGGCCGGCCCGCCAGACGCGCGCGCCATCCGGATCAAGGCCGGAACCTCAGCCTACGAGGCGTTGGTTGGGCCGGGCGCAGCCGGCGAGATTGGGTCGGCCATCCAGCGGGCCGGACTGAGTGGCCGGCCGCGCGTGATCGCCGACCGCACCATCTGGGAGCGGTACGGCGACACCATCGCGGCGTCGCTGGCAACGCTGGGTCGCGATGTGCAGGTGCTGGCTGCCGACGCCGGCGAGGAGCGCAAGACGCTCACCAGCGTCGAATCGATGTACGACTGGCTGATCGAAGTCGGCACGGATCGCGGCGACTTCCTGGTGGCGGTCGGTGGCGGCGTCATCGGCGACATGGTCGGCTTCGTCGCGGCGACATTCCTGCGCGGCATCCCAGTCGTGCATGTGCCGACCACGCTGCTGGCGCAGGTCGATTCGAGCATCGGCGGCAAGACCGGCGTCGATCACCGGCTCGGCAAGAACCTGATCGGCGCATTTCACCAGCCGTCGCTGGTGGTGGCCGACACGCGCCTGCTCGAATCGCTGCCGACGCGCGACTACGTGTCCGGCTGGTCGGAGATCGTCAAGATGGCGATGATCCGCGACGTCGACCTGTTCCGCACCCTGGAAGCGAACGCTGAGGCTCTCCTGCGCTTTGAGAACCCGGTGCTGCTGGGAGACGTGATCCGCCGGGCCATCGACCTCAAGGGGCAGGTCGTCGGGGCCGACGAGCGCGAGGCCGGCCTACGCATCATCCTCAACTACGGGCACACTATCGGGCACGCTCTGGAGGCCGCGACGGGCTACCGTCACCTTCTGCACGGCGAGGCCGTTGCCATCGGTATGCGCGGCGCGGGCTTCATCGCTCGCGAGCGCGGGATACTTTCGGCTGCCGATTTCGCGGCACAACAGGCACTTCTCGGGCGGTTCGGCCTGCCGAACCGCGCGGACGACATTGAGGCCGACGCATTGGTTGGCCCGCTCTCACGGGACAAGAAGGCGCGCGGCTCCACCATCCAGTGGGTACTGGCGACCGGAATCGGCTCGGTGACCACGGCGCGCGACGTATCGGCCGACGAACTCGGGGCCGCATTGCAGGAAATCGGGTGTTCTTGAAACCACAGCGGGCGCAGGTTCGTCTACCGTGGTGACAATATGTCGGGGTACAATAACCGCCGCCATCGGGCACAGGCAGCCAACGGTCAACGGCCACAGGCCGAATACGGACTGACACCAGAGCATGCAGCAGCAGTCAGACAACTTCGGGGGCGGGTCGGCCCAGCCTGAGCAGCGTGGTGGCTTCAGCACCCGTTCGGCGCTGCTGGCGTTCGCCTTTGCCACGTTCGTGCTTGGCGGATTTTCGTTCGGCTGGCTCTTCCTGTCGAACTGGCGGCTGCTGTCCACGTTCCAGCAGGCCGCGCAGATTCGGATGCCGAACGGCCCGACGATCACGATGCCGACCTTCCCCGGCACCGCGCCATCAAAGCCGACCGGCGACCGGCGGCCAGGATCGGGCGTGGTGGTGCCGCCGTTGCCGGGTGCCACGCCGGCGCCGGCGATCGTTCCTGAGGAAGAACCCGTCAATAACCTGGGCGACCTGCCACTCTGGACCCAGACCAAGCGGCTCAACATCCTGCTGCTCGGCATCGACCATCGCGGCGACGAGCCGATTGAGGGCAGCCGCAGCGACACGATCATGGTGGTCAGCATCGACCCGCCGAGCAAATCCGTCGTCATGATCTCGCTGCCGCGCGACCTGTTCGTGACGATCCCGAACTATTATCAGCAGCGCATCAACGTTGCTCACGCGGTCGGCGGGCCACAACTCGTGGCCCAGACGATCCAGGCGAACTTTGGCATCCCGATTGACAACTATGCCCGCGTGGACTTCACCGGATTTGAGCAAGTTGTCGATGCAGTCGGCGGCATCATCATCGACGTTGAGCGGCCGGTGAAGGATGACGAGTACCCCACTGACGACTACGGCGTGCAGCGGCTATTCATCCCGCCTGGGCCGGCTCTGCTGGACGGCCGGACGGCGTTGATGTACGCCCGTTCCCGCCACAGCGAATCCGACTTCGGACGCTCAAAGCGGCAGCAGCGCGTCCTGGTTGCCTTACGCGAGCGCGCCATGCAGATGAACATTGTGGCGAAGGTGCCGACGCTGCTCGGCATCGCGCAGAAGGCTATCGCCACCGACCTTGACGCCGGCTCGATGGTGTCGCTCGGCCGGCTAGGGTTGGAGATTGAGCGCGACCGCATCAAGGCGCTGGTGGTTGATGAGCAGCTTGCTGATCCGTTCATCGGGCCACAGGGTGAGAACTTCCTGTCACCTCGCCGCGCCGACATTCAGCGGGCCATCCTGCGTGCCTTCAGCGAGGCGTCGGGCCAGACGGCTCGCGTCGAAGTGCTGAACGGCACCAATCAGGTCGGCGTGGCACGGCAGGTCGCGGACCAGTTGGCGCGCGCCGGCTACGACGTCACGCGGGTGGATGACGCCGACCGCCACGACTACACGGAGACTCAGCTTGAGGTCGCGGCGGGACAGCAGCGCTCGGCAACGGTGTTGGCGAACCGGCTGCGCCTGCCCGCGACGGCCATCAAGGTCGTACCAACGGCCCCGGCCGGGGCTGACATCCGCATCATCGTCGGCCGCGCCCCGTCTCCCTGACCACGCCGAAGCCCTCACCCCCAACCCCCTCTCCCACTTGTGGGGGAGGGGGAGTGTTATCCCGAGCAGTGAGCGCAAGCGAGCGTCGTCGAGTGATCTCACGTGACGCCGCACCGAGACCCGTGATCCCTCCACGACGTTCGCAAGCTCGCTCTGGTCGGGATGACATGGAGAGATGACATGGAGAACTGCAGGCGCGACGACGGCGAAATAGTGGTCCAACCAGTCGGCAGGTTGGTGCACGTGGTCGGGAAAGTCAGGCGTCTTCGAGGAGCGCCGCCGCCAGTGGGTGACGGACGTTCACGCGGTAGACCCAGGCGCTGGACGTGGTGCCCGCCTTGCGGTCGTAGAACGTGCGGCGGTCCTGGAGCACCAGCGACTCGGCGACGGCGGCAGCGAGCAACTCGGTCAGCCCCTCGGCGGGCAGGCGCGACGACGGCCGAGCAGCGACCTTCTCCAGGTCGGCCAGCGTCACATATGGGCTGCGGTCGCTGAGGCGATCTAGCGCGCGCACCAGCAACTCGCGTGGATCGGGCGGCGGGCGGCGGCGGGCCAACAGCGGGCGTTCTGGCATGTCAGTGCAGGATGCGCGCGGTCGCGACCAGCACCAGCACTTGCACAATCACCGAGACGGCCCACAGCATGCGCGCCGCCGCCCGCTCCCGTGCGTAGATCGACAGGCCGATACCGAGGTTGGCGACCAGGATTGCCGCGCCAATACCGGGCAGTTTGAAGATATCTTCGCGTTGGCCGTACACCAGAATCTCGCCGTCACGCGTGAACTGCATCGGCAGCAGGTCCGGAATGCCGGCCCATCGCACCGAGATGTACAGCATCGTCAGCGACAGTACGGCGATGGCCGCCAGCAGCAGGGCCGCAAGCGAGAGGTCGCGCAGGGGCGACTGCGGCACCGTTTCTGTTGCCGCCTTCTCACCTGCTGGCACAGGGGCGGCACCCTCGCTCGCTTCGACCCGGCCGATCAACTCACGACGGAAGCCCGCTGCGTCGGCCGGCGAGACGGCGATGGTCACGTCCGGCGTCACAACTAGCACGAGCTGATTCAGGTCGCCGGTCGTCACGAAGTACCGCACGAAGCCCATCACGCGGGTTCGCCCAACGCCGACATGAAAACCCGGCCAGTTCAGGCCGCGTACCCGCAACGCCTGTCCGAGCCGCTGCCCAGCGAAAATGCCGTCTACTCGCTCATATGCGACAACCTCGCGGCGGCCCAGCCACGAGACGGCGAGGCCGCCCGGTTCGAAACGGTAGCGCAGGCGGCAGAAGCCAACAGTCATGACGACGATCAGCAGGGCCAGCGCGCCGCAGATGAACCCGACCAGCAGGCCCAGAAACATGGCAAAGCCGACCGGCTGGCGAACGGCAAAGACGGCACTTGCGACAGCCGCAAGCGCCAAGAGCGCGGCGGCCACCAGGCCGAGGAAACCGGCCGGTGAGCTTTTCGGACGCCACGTCGAGTCGGGCACTGGTCCTAGCGTCTGATCCGTGTGACTGCTCCGCCACGACGCGCAGGCCGACCCACGCAAGATGGTACGGTCCGCGATTATCCCCGCCCTGCTTTCGAGTCGTCAAGAGGGAGCCGGGCCGGCGGGCGCATCGGATGCTCCGGCCAGGATAATACGGTCGTGCGAATTGCCCTGAACGCCCAGCTTCTGTCGTCGGCCGCCCGCTACCGCGCGGCCGGCATCAATCGCGTATTACAGCAGTTCCTTGCCGAATTGGCGCAGGTGCCCGGCAACGAGCAGTACATCGTCTACGCGCCTGACGGCGACGCCAACCGCAAACTGCTGCGCGTCCCGCGCGTCGAGGCGCACCTGACGCATCTGCCGGTGGACCGCCCACCGGTCCGCATCGCCTGGGAGCAGGCTGCCCTGCCCATCGAACTGCTGCGGGCGCGCGCCGACCTTCTGCACGCGCTTGGGTTCGTGTCGCCGTTCGCCTGGCGCGGCAAGTCGGTCGTCACCGTCTACGACCTCAGCTTCCTGCGCTACCCCGAGGTGTACAACCGGGCAAATCGGGTGTACCTTAGCACCTTCACGCCGCCATCTTTGCGTCGCGCCGACCGCGTCATCACGATCTCCGAGGACGCGCGGCGCGACGTGATCGAACTGTGCGGCGTGGCCCCAGAGCGCGTCACGCCGATCCTGCTGGCTGCCGACGAGAGTTTCGCGCCGGCCTCGCCAGACGCTGTGGCGGCGTTTCGGGCAGCCCACGGCTTGCCAGACCGCTTCGTCCTCTACATGGGCACCTTGCAGCCGCGCAAAAACGTCGAGTTGCTGGTGCGCGCGTACGCCATGCTGCGTGCCCAGGGCAGCGACGATCACGCGCTGGTGCTGGCCGGGCCGCGCGGCTGGCAGTACGAACCAATCTTCGATCTGATTCGACAGCTCGGAATCGAAGATTCTGTGAAGTTCCCGGGCTTCGTGCCCGGCCACGAACAGGCCCTATGGTATAGTAGCGCGACCGTGTTCGCGTTCCCGAGCCGTTACGAAGGTTTCGGCCTCCCTCTCCTGGAGGCGATGGCGTGCGGCACACCCGTCGTCTCGTCCAACGCCTCATCGCTACCAGAAGTCGTCGGGGACGCCGGTCTGCTCGTCGATCCAGCCGATGCAGAGGGACTGTGCGCGGCGCTGCGGCACCTGCTCGAAGACGAGGCCCGTCGAACAGCGCTAGCTGCCGCCGGGCGGGAACGCGCGAAACTGTTCTCATGGCGTCGCATGGCATTAGAAACCGTACAGGTTTACCGCGAGGTACTCGGATCGTGACCATGCTGGTGCCCCGCATGCTGGGGCTGCGTCAACACTGATGACCGTCGTCGAGCCGACTGGCCGGACTGCTGTGCCCCGTACGACGACGCTCCTCCCGCCTGACCGCATTGAAGGAT
This sequence comes from Chloroflexota bacterium, assembly GCA_038318015.1. Lineage (GTDB taxonomy): Bacteria > Chloroflexota > UBA6077 > UBA6077 > JACCZL01 > JADZEM01. The sequence goes on from JBBQBU010000071.1 coordinate 8,766, forward strand.
CTCAGGGTGGCCGGCGGGACTGGGTGCTGACCGCCGTCCTGGTCGCCACCGACATGGTGATGGTCGTCCTGGCCTTCTACACGAGTTGGGCGATTCGGTACCTCGCAGAAATCGGCCCGGAGATCGAGGAGACGAACTTCGTCCCGTTTTCGGTGTTCGGGCCGCTGCTCGTCGGCCTGATCCCGTTGACTCTCGCCATCTTCGCTACCGGCGGCCTATACCGCCAACGGCGCGGCACAGAATGGTTTGACGACATCCCTAGCGTCATCCGCAGTACGGCGCTCGCCACGATGTCGCTATTTGCCGGCGTCGCGCTCTTGCGCTACCCCGCCACGTCCCGCCTGACCTTCATTCTGGCCTGGCTGCTGGCCGCCCTGTTCATCATCGCCGGCCGTGCGATCGTCCAATTCGTCGCGACGATCCTGCATCATCGCTCGATTGGCGTCGAGCGCGTGCTGGTGGTCGGAGGCAACAACCTCGGTCGCATCATCATGCAGAGCCTTGCGTCGCGCGCCCACCTGGGCTATCAGGTGGTCGGCTTCGTGGATGACGACCGTAGCGGGGACTTCGGGCGGTTCCGGCACCTGGGTGGCCTGGAAGATGTCGAGCGGCTGGCCGAAGCGGAACGAATCGATCAGGTCATTGTGGCGCTGCCGTCTACGTCACACGCGGCCATCCTTCGCATCGTGGACCACTGCCGCCAGGGTCAAGTGAGCTTCAAGCTCGTGCCCGACCTCTACGAGATGAGCCTGAGCCGCGTTGATGTGGACACCGTGAGCGGCATCCCGCTGATCGGCCTCAAGGATGTGTCCATCCTCGGCTGGAACGCCATGATGAAGCGCGCGATCGATATCATCCTGTCGGCGCTGGCGCTGCTGGCCCTGTCGCCAATCCTCGGCGTCGTCGCGCTGCTCATCAGGCTTGAGTCTCACGGTCCGATCATCTACCGTCACACCCGGATCGGCAAGAATCGGCAGCCGTTCACCATGTTCAAGTTCCGGTCGATGCGCCAGGATGCGGACACCCGTCGCGCCGCGCTCGTCACCGAAACTGACGGCGACCGCCGCCTGTTCAAAGACCGCGCTGATCCACGGCGGACCAGGGTCGGAGCATTCATTCGCCGCTGGAGCATCGACGAACTGCCGCAGTTCTGGAACGTCCTCATCGGGGACATGAGCCTGATTGGGCCGCGACCGCAGATTCCGCCGGAGGTCGCCACCTATGAGGACTGGCACTTCAAGCGGCTCGCAGTCTCGCCGGGCGTGACTGGTCTGTGGCAAATTAGCGGTCGCAGTGAATTGACATTTGACGAGATGGTCATTTACGACATTTACTACATCGAAAATTGGACGCCGGGCCTCGACTTCCGCATCCTGCTGCGGACCGTGCCGGCCGTCCTCCAGGGTCGCGGGGCATTCTGATACCGCTGCTATGAAAATTGCACTCGCACACGATTACTTGAACCAGTATGGTGGCGCCGAGCGCGTGCTTGAGCAGCTCCACGACATGTACCCTGATGCCCCGATCTACACGTCCATGTACGATCCGAAGGCCATGCCAGCATCGTACCGGTCGTGGGACATCCGCACGTCCTTTATGCAGCGGCTCCCGTTCGTCACCACGCGCCATCAGGCGTATTTGATGGCCTACCCCATCGCCTTCGAGTCGTTCGACCTGGGCGGCTACGACGTGGTGATCTCCAACAGCAGCGCGTTCAGCAAAGGCGTGGTAACGGGCCCGGACACGCTCCACATTAGCTACTGCCTCACACCGATGCGCTGGGTCTGGCGGTACCGGGATTATGTCGAACGCGAGCAACTCGGCTCGCTTGCCCGTGCGGTATTGCCGCCGCTGATCCACTACTTGCGCGTTTGGGATGCGGGCGCTGCCATGCGCGTGGACCGCTATATCTCGATTTCGCGGGCGGTGCAGGCGCGCATCAAGAAGTATTACCGGCGTGACTCTGAGATCATCTATCCCCCGGTCGATACGGACCAGTTCCTGAAGCCGGGACCACCCGGTGAATACTACATCACGGTCGGTCGCCTGACGCCGTATCAGCGCAAAGACCTGATCGTTGACGCCTTCCGCGAGTTGGGCTTGCCGGTCAAGATTGTTGGCGTGGGGCGCGACCTGGAACGGCTGCGGTCGCGCGCCACCCCCAACATCGAATTCCTCGGCCGCGTGGACGACGACACCCTGCGTGATCTCTATGCCAACTGCAAGGGATATCTGTTCCCGGGCGAAGAAGACTTCGGCATCGCCCCAGTCGAGGCTCAGGCGGCCGGAAAGCCGGTGATTGCCTATGCGGCCGGAGGCGCGCTCGACACGGTCATCGACGGCGTGACGGGCGTGCACTTCGCGCAGCAGACGGCGCGCGGATTGGCCGACGCTGTGCGGCGCTTCGAGACGTTGACGTTCGACCCGGATGTGATCCGCGCCAACGCCGAGCGATTCAGTGCTCGGGTGTTCCGGCAGCAGTTCACCGGCTTCGTAGACCGAGAGTACGCGACGTGGCAGGAGACGCGCGGGTAGCCAGACATCCTCGGCCTCCCGAGTCTCATCACACTGCCGCACGGTGTCGCCCGTGAGACGTGCCTGTCCGCTTGTTCTGTTGTGCGCCAGTCGCGCATAGTCTTGCCGCGCGGCACCGGCCCGGCCAGTGTCGGTCACGTCCCACGGGGGTTGTCATGGAGCTTCGAGCGTACGGTGCGGTCCTCCGCCGGCACGCGCGCCTCATCGGGCTGATTACGCTCGCCACGCTGATCGTGTCGGTCGGGCTGGCCTTGCGCGGGCCAACGGCGTACACCGCCACCATGCGGCTGGCGATCAGCGTGGTGCCGGACCCGCGCGTCGGCGACTTCTTCAAGTACGACTCGTACTACTCGCTGCTCAGTTCCGAGTACCTCGCCGACGACCTGAGCGAGTTGCTACGGAGTGAGGCGTTCGCCGCCGACGTGAGCGCCGAGCTTGGGCAGACGGTCGAACCGGAAGCCATCGTCAACCTGACGCGCACCAAGAAGACCCACCGCTTGCTCGATGTCCAGATATCAGCGGGCGACCGGCAGTTGGCGCTCGACATCGCGCAGGCGTACGAGCGCGTCCTGAACACCAAGCTTTCGACCTACCTGGCGTTTCTCCAAGCCAACAACGGCTTCATCCGGATCGTCAACGCGCCGAAAGTGACACGTACGAACTCGTTGCCGCTCACGGCCGCCGAAGTCGGCTTGCGGACGATGGCCGGGCTGATCGGTGCGGTGGGACTCGCCTTCCTGCTGGAGTACCTGGACGATAAGATACGTGACCGCCGACAACTCGAGTCGTTGTTGGGTACAGCCGTCCTTGCTGAGATTCCGTCGACCACTTGATACAATCCGCGCACAGATACAGATGGACCTGTCGCCTATTCGGCGCGAAACGGCGTTCCCTCAGTATCATGAGACGACGCTGCCATAGGGCCGGCGTTCTTCTGGAGAGGTGCAAGGGATAGTGACTTCCCCAGCACGCCGTGGGCGTCGCACATTTATCCTGGCAGCGGCCGGTAGCATGCTCGGCTCAGCTACCCCGCAGTTGTGGCTTCCCGCGACCCCCGCCTACGCGCAGATCTTCGGCTCGAACCCGAGCATCATCACGCCGCCGGCCGTCGTTACCCCGTCACCGGCCAACGGCCCGTCAGCCGCACCCAGCGCTCCCAGAGTCGTCAGGGCGCAGTCGGTCGATCTATCCGGTCTGATCCGCGTGCTGATCCGCCGCCCCGACGGTTCGGTGGATGCGTCGTCCATGACGATTACTGGTGATGGCGAGTTCGCGCTATCGGACGGCAACGGCGAGCAGGTGCTCAAGGTTTCGGCTCGGCGGCAGGTGGTCGTCGGCCGCGAGGGTGACGCGTTCTGGGCGCAGGACGGCGACAAGCGCCGGGCCGGCCTGACCGGACCGATCCGCGTCAACGGCACCGGTGACGGCGCGCCGCTTCGCAATCAATCCACGTCGGCAGCAGAACCGACACCCTTCCGTGGCACGCTGGAGATCACCGCGTCCCCAGACGGTGCCGTGGCGCTAGTGAATGTGCTGGCGCTGGAAGATTACCTGTATGGCGTGGTCACGAAGGAATTGCCGGCCTCGTTCGGTGCGGAGCCGTTGAAGGCGCAGGCCGTCGCCGCGCGCACCTACGCGCTGGCACGCCGCGACATGGCCCCGCACAAGAATCAGAGCGCCGATATCTGCGACACCCAGCACTGTCAGGTGTTCGGATCAATCACGGGCGAGCATGTGGCCGGTCGCGCAGCCGTTGACGGCACGCGCAGCCAGGTGCTCTACGCCGGTGGTGCACTGTTCGCCCCGTTCTACTCGTCGGCCTGCGGCGGCCACACCGAGGCCGCGTCCAAAGTGTTCGGCGGTGGCGGTGTCACGACGGATGAGGACGCCGTGGCCGACGGCGATGTGCCGGGCGGGCTCGGTTCGGACGACGGCGCGCTGAAGTTCTACAAGGGCAGTTGGGACAGCAACTGCACCGGGTCGAACAAGTACCGCTGGAGCGTCACCTGGGACGCCACGCAATTGAAGTCGCTTGTGGCGGCGGGCATCCAACGGTTCAAGGGATCGCAGACGGTGGCGTCCAGCGCGCCCGACGCCCGCGTCGAGGAGCTTGAGAACGTGACGGTGCCGGATCGCGGCCCTTCAGGGCGGGCGCTGGCCGTGCGCTTCGATTCGCCGGGCGCAAGTTGGACCGTGAAGCCGGATTGGGGCATCCGCAACTTCCTGCGAACGCCGTCGGGCGAACTCCTGCCCAGCGCGGCCATCGCGTTCGAGATCGAGCGCGGCAGCGACCTCAAAATTACGTCGCTGACGGCCTACGGTGCCGGCTTCGGGCACGGCTCGGGCATGTGCCAGTGGGGCACCAAGGGCTTGGCGGCGCGCGGCCTCGCGTTTGACGGCATCCTCAGTCACTACTACCCGTCCGCCGAGTTGAATCAAGGCCCAACCGCTTGATCTCCTGATCGGGGCGGGTCCGTCAGCGCGGCCGGGCCTGGGTCAGTTCTTCGAGCGTCTGGTTGGCCGTCTCCCCCGCAAACACGGCCACGCTGACAACGGCGGCGAACAGCGCCATCGCGAACGGCAGGACCGCCCAGGTGTGCCCACCTGACAGCACCAGCAGTTGCCCGATGATGAGCGGTGCACTGATCGAGCCGAGGCGCGAGACGCCGGCCGCCCAGCCTGCGGCCGTGCCGCGCACCTGCGTCGGGTACTGCTCTGAAGCCCAGGCCAGCGCGACCGGCCACGCCGCCAGCGCCCCGGCCGCCAGGACCGCACCGCCCGCCACAATGGCCCAGGCGGTGCTGCCGAACGCCACGCCGAGTGCCCCGCAGCCCGCCAGCGCCAGCGACGCCATCATAAGCGGGCGGCGGCCAGAGCGGTCGATGGCGTAGACCGACACGAAGCTGGCCGGGATCATCGCGTAGCCGACGTAGGCGCTCAATTGCAGCGGGTTCTCCGCGCCGACGCTCTCCAGGATGACCGGCAGCATGTAGACTGGCCCCGAGAAAATCGCGTTCATCGCCATCCAGGTCGTCCAGAGGGCAAAGGTGCGCCGCCAGAGTTGGGGTCCGCAGATCAACGCCAGTTGTGCGGCGAGAGAGAGCCGCGCCCGTGGAAGCGGTGGCGCTCCGGTCGCGGCCGCTGGCCCGAGCGGCACGACAATGCCGTGGCGCTCGGCCAGCCGCTTGGCCAGCGCATGTGCGCGGTCGTGGTGGCCGTGCGCCAGCAGAAAGCGTGGTGACTCCGGCACCACCAGCGCACTCAGCAGGGCCACGGCAGCCGGCAGCGCCCCGACCGCCAGGATGCCCCGCCAGCCGAGCGTCGCCTCGAACCAGCCTCCGAGCGTGGCAGCCACCGACCAGCCGATCACCCAGAAGACTTGCGTCCAGGCCATCATGCGGCCGCGATAGGCCGGTGGGGCCAATTCGCTGAGGAGGGCGCTGGCGGCCGGGGCCACGCCGCCGATGCCGACGCCCGCGATCAAGAGCAGCGCGGCGAACACGTAGGCGTTGGGCGACAGCGCGGCCAACCCGATGCCCAACCCGGCCAGGCAGCCGGTGGTCACGAAGGTCAGCCGCCGGCCGATGCGGTCAGACAGCGACCCCATCGTGATCGCGCCGAGCAACTGTCCCAGGCCGCCCATCGGCAGGATGTACCCGACATCGGCGGTGCTCAGGCCAAACTCGGCGCGCATGCCCGTCAGCGAGAAACTGACAACGCTGAGATCCAGGCCGTTCCCCATGAAGGCCAGCCCCGCTAGCGCCGTGATCCAGGCGTGGAACGGGCGAAACGACGTGCCATCTGCCGCAGGGGCGATGTTCGTGCGGCTCATCGCGTCGGGCGATCAGGGTCCGGCGGCAGCGGCATCTGATGCGACAGGCGAGAGGACGTGTTGAGCAGGCGAGCGGTCACGGTAAGCCCTCGGCGGTGAGGATCTCTTCAGCGGCGCGGAGGTAGTCGTCGGCAATCAGCGTCGGGTGGCCGAGATAGGCGTCACGCTGCATCACGGCAGCCAGTTCGCGGCCGATCCAGCGCCAGTGCCACGGCTCATAGGCGTAGCCGGTGCGCTCCTCGCCGTTGCTCGGATACGGTAGCACGAATCCGAACTCCCAGCCGTGCTGGGCCAGCCAGGCGCCCGCCCCAGTCTCGGCGAACGCCGGCTGAATGGCGTAGTTGATCTCCCAGGTTGAGAAGTCCACGGCTGTGCCCAGTTGGTGCTGCGAACGCCCCGGCGGTGCCACGTAGCGCGCTGAGCGGTTCTCTGCCTCGGTGCGGTCTGTCGCACCGCGCGCCATTGCCCCCCAGACGGCCGATTCAAACGCCAATTCTTGCTGGTCCGGCGAGCGGTACGCGGAAATCGGAGCCAGTTCGACCCGCTCCGCTGACGCCGACGCAATCATCGCCAGCAGGTCGGCGCGCATCAGCGACCGCACCTGCCGGCCGCCAACCCACACCAGATCAGGCGGCGTATACCCCTCCGGTAACGGTCGCTGCCGGTCCACGGCGATCAGCAGCATGCGAGCGTCGGCGGCCGGCAGCCCGAAGATCGAGGCCGGACGGCGGGCTTCATCTCGCGCAATGGCGGCAGGCTCGCGCTGGAGCCGCAGCGCAAGCGACGAAAGCGGACGGCTGCTGACGGCTTCCGTCATCGGTGATGGCGGGTCCGTTGGCACCAACGATGCAACCAGGAGCGCCAGGGCGAGCACACTCGCCAGCATTCTTCGACTTCCTCCAGCAAGACCACTGGTTCAACGGACAGCGGCGACTTTCGTGGCGCGGCGAGTCAATGTGATGATACCGTCCAGATAGACGCACGGTCCGGGCCATACCCGACCGGCGAGCATCGTGAGCACTTCGGGGGCAACAATCATGCGGGTGAATCGCCGGCGGGCGCTAGGCACGATGGCCGGGACTGTGGGCCTGCTGGCACTTGGCGA
>JBBQBU010000072.1:0-16185 GCA_038318015.1 Chloroflexota bacterium
CAAACACCCCCCCCCCCCCCACGACCGCCATCATGTGTGACCGGTTGGGCCGCCGTGGGTGGCGCAACCTGGCCGGATCGCTGAGGTTTAGCGCCCCGGAACCGGGAACGGGAACCGTGGCGTCTGGCCGGCCCCCGGCTGCTGACCCTGGCCCGGTGTCTGGCCCGCCCCTGGCTGCTGGCCCTGACCCGGCTGCCGAGCAGGCTGCTGGCGTGGAGTCTGCTGCTGTGCCTGTGCGGCTGGCCGCTCGCCCAGTGTGAGGTTCACGGCTAGCTGCTGGCCGTCACGGATGATGTTCAGCGTCACGGACTCGCCGACCTTTTTGTTCAGCGCCAGGTACGACACGAAGTCTTCGGGGCGCTTCATCGCCTTGCCGTCAATCGCCACGATGATGTCGCCGCCGGTCGCAATCTGCCGAGCGCCGGCCTCCTGCTGCTGTGTGCCGCCCTTGATGCCGGCCTGCCCGGCCGCGCTGTTCGGCTCGACACTCTGGACCAGTAGCCCTTCCTTGACCGGGAGGGTCAGGCGTTCGGCGACGGTTGACGTAATCTCGGCGGTACCAATGCCGACGAACGGGTGGGCATAAGCACCCTTCGTAAGTAGATCGTCAAGGATGCGCTTGGCGTTGTTGATCGGGATGGCGAAGTTCAGGCCGGCCTGCCCGCCGTTCGGCATCAGGCCCAGCGTCGTCACGCCGATGACTTCACCACGCCCGTTCAGGAGCGGGCCGCCCGAGTTGCCAGGGTTGATGGATGTATCGGTCTGGATGGCGTTCACGAGGACGCCGTCGCCGCCCGGCTCGGACACGACCTGCCGCCGGCCGCTGACGATGCCGGTCGTCACGGTGCCGTCGAGCCCGTACGGGTTGCCGATGGCAACGACTGGCTCACCCACTTGCATCTGATCCGAGTCGCCCAGTTTGACGGCGCGAAGCTGATCGGCGGGGATGTCGGCCTGGACGACGGCCAGGTCAAAGCGCGAGTCCCGGCCGACGAGTCTGGCCGGGAACGTCGTCCCGTTCGACAGCGTGACTTCGAGTTTGTCAGCCTCGGCCACGACGTGATTGTTCGTCAGGATGTGGCCCTGGGTGTCGATGATGAAGCCCGAGCCAGTGCCGGCTGGCTGCGGGTCGGAGCGGAAGCCCGGCTGCACCACCGAACTGACGACCGTCACGACGGACGGGCGGTTGTCCTGGTACACGCGGACGGTGGTGTCGGCCGCCACTGGCGGGGCAGCGTGTAGCTGCTGCTGCTGGGTCACGGCGGGTGCCGTGACGACGGCCGGGCCGCCGGGCACAGTCAGGCCAGCGCGTGGTGTCTGCCCGGTGACGGAGTTGATGCTGCTCTCGACCTGGCTTGCGGTGCCGGTGACCGATGAGACCACGGGGGCGACGGCGTGTTCTGCCGAGGTCCGTAGGTTGGCTGGCCCAACGACCACCACCAGCGTGAGTGCGGAGCCGACGATGGCGGCTGAACCGAGTTTGAGCAAGCCCATAGGGGCACCTCCAGCGCAGAGGGCCGGGGTCGGCAGTCGATGCTCTGGCGGGGCACGCTGGGCTTGCCTGCGCCGCTCGGGCTGCTGATCCTGGTCGGTCAGTGATTGATAAACCTATCGTGCCACAGTGACGGCGCGTTGTCGCGCTTTTTATCTGTGCTTTAGTTTCGCTTCATGTGCGCTTTAGTCGGGGCGATTCCTGACCAAAACTGCGCACGACTGCAGATTGCAGCGTGGTTGACCCTTGTCTACTTTTGTCATCCCGACCGATGTCGCTGCGCGCAACGTCATCACTCGGGATGACGGTCAAGGGGACTGCGCTCAGAAGAAGATCAATTCCCATGAAGTCCACTGTGAATCGGCGCACCGGTGTAGCCACAGCGGATCATTCCGGCGTTGATGGAGTCTCGCGCTTCCGCACAGGAATGCATGAGATCCCTCCGCGTTGTTCGCTGACGCTCACGTTGGTCGGGATGGCAGGGGGACGATGAGCGTCGATGCTCACGCGATCGGCCCTCACGGCTTGCCGGCGCGTCCGCGTCGCGCAGCCTGACGGCGCTACAGGTCGGTGAGGATCAGCGGCGCGGGTGGGTACTCGCCGGCCAGGATCGGCGCGACCAGCGAGGCCAGGCCGCGCGGCCCGAGTACCTCGTCCGTGGCCTGGAGTTGGGGCAGCGTCCACCAGCGGTAGTCGGTCAACACCACGCTCTCCCACTCGGTCACGTTGGACGTGCTGACAGTCGCCGAGGCAACGCGCACGAGGTAGAACCGCTCGTCGAAGTCGAGTCGCTGGCCGCCGAAGCGGACGATGCGCCGGCGCGTCCAGATGCACGGCCCGAGCGGCGCGACGATACCCGTCTCTTCCCAGAGTTCGCGGATGGCACCGGCTTCGAAGCTCTCGCCCGGCTCGACGCCGCCGCCCGGCGTGATCCAGAAGCGCGGCGTGTCGAGGTTCGGGTCTTCGATGAGTACCAGCAAGAGGCGCTGCTGATCGTCGATCACCAGCGCCCGCGAGGTTGGGCGATAGCGGGGCACGGCCCCGCCCGCAAGCAGCGCGTCAGTCACCCTGCGAGGATACCGGATCCCTTGTGCGATGAGGCCGGCGTCGTCGCCGGTGCCGCGACACCGGCCGGTACACTTGCGCCACAGTCAGCAACTCACCAGCCGTCCCAGTGCACCATCGTGTCCAGCGGCTCGCGCTTCGCCGGCTTGAACTCCGTGCCGATGGTGTACGCCACCGGCGTCATGGCAGCCTGCATCACCGTGTCGTAGGGAATGCCCAGGATGTCGGCGGCCTCGCGCTCGTGGTAGAGGTGGATGGTCGTCCAGACGGTCCCCAGGCCACGTGCCCGTGCCGCTAGCATGAAGCTCCAGGCGGCCGGCGCGATGGTGCCCCACAGTGCCGCTTGACTGGCGTACGGTTGGGCGTCGCGCTGGCCCTCGATGCAGGGGATCACGAGCGCCGGTGCCTGAGCCAGCCGCCCCGTGAACTCGTCGCCGGCGGCAGCGCGGGCCTGGATATCGTCGCGCTCGGCGTCGGAGGTCGCGGCAGCCAGCCGGCCGGCCATCATCGTGGCCCGGCCGTGGGCGTACACGCCCGCCAATGCAGCCTTCTTCGCCGCGTCCGTCACCACCAGAAAGTGCCAGTGCTGGCGGTTTGAGGCCGACGGTGCCTGCTGGGCGATCCGCAGGCACGCTTCGATGACGCTGCGGTCAACCGGGCGAGTGAGGTCGAGGCGCTTACGGACGGCACGGGTGCTGGTGAGCACCTCATCAACGGAGAGCGGCAGCAGCGGATGGCCCGAGGTTGACATTGAAACCTCCCAGAGTTCCCGGCGTGGGCGAACGGTGTGCGGTCATCAGGGTGTGAGGATAGGTGACCGCTGGGAACGTTGAAGCCGGTAACAGGCGCGGCGGGCGAGATAGGCCCGGCCTGCCCGTGCACCCTCGCTCGCCTGCAGCGCCGCCGGTAGGTCGGCGCTGTCGCCAACGGACGTTGGCCGCTCTGGCTCACCAACTGTCCCAGTGCACCATCGTGGAGAGCGGGTCACGCTGGGCCAGCTTGAAGTCGGTGCCGATGGTGTAGGCCAGCGGCATTAGCGCCACCTGCGCCACCGTCTCGTACGGAATGCCGAGGATCTCGGCGGCCTCGCGCTCGTAATTCAGGTGCATGGTCGTCCAGACGGTCCCCAGGCCGCGTGCCCGTGCCGCCAGCATGAAACTCCAGGCGGCCGGCAAGATGGTGCCGTAGAGGGCCGCCTGGCCGGAGTAGGTCTGCGCCTCGGGCCGCCCCTCAATGCAGGGGATCACGTGGACCGGGGCTTCATGGAAATGCTCGGCGAGGTAGTCCGCCGACGAACTGACGCGGTCCTGAGTGGCGGCGCGCTCCTGGCTGGCGAAGGTCATTGGCCCCCGGCGCGCACGGTACCCCTGGAACACCCTTCGGTACAACTCGGCTAGCGCCAGGCGCTTGGCGGCGTCCGTCACGACCATGAAGTGCCAGTGCTGGCGGTTCGAGGCCGACGGGGCCTGCTGCGCGATCGTCAGGCACTCTTCGATGACGCTGCGTTCGACCGGGCGGCTGAAGTCGAGTCGCTTGCGAACCGAGCGCGTCGTGGTGAGAACGTCGTCGGCCGAGAGCGGCAGCAGCGGGTGGGTGGGTGTCGGTGCGGTCATGCGGGGTGCTCCTTTGCGTGGCGCAACGGCGAGCGCGACAGTGGGCAGGCCGGCAAGGCGGGCGAAGCCGGTGGCCGGCTGGTTGCAGCAGCCGGTCCTGCGGGTACCGTTGGCAGTCCCAACAGTATGCTGTCCCGCACGATTCCGGCCGCGTGGCATACGGCAGCCCCTTGGTGTGCCACAATGCGACCATGCTGCAGCCACAACGCCGCGTGAACCCGTTCGACCAGTTGGCTCGCTACTATGACTGGGAGCACAGCGACTACGACGCCGATGTGCCGTTGTACCTCGACTTCGCGCGCCGTACCGGTGGCCCGATCCTCGAAGTCGCCTGCGGTAGTGGCCGGTTGCTGGCCCCCCTTCTCGAACTGGGTGAGCGCGTCGTCGGCATCGACAATTCTGGGCCGATGCTCCAGCGGGCGCGGCAGACGCTGGAGACGGCCGGTCTGATGCGTCGCGTGAGCCTGCACGAGGCTGATGTGCGGCGGCTGGCGCTGGACGAGCGGTTCCAACTGGCGATCTGCGGCCTGGACTCGTTCGGGCTGCTGCTGACCCTGGACGACCAGATCGCGGCCCTGCGGTGCATCCGCCACCACCTCGTGCCGGGCGGCCTGCTGGTGCTGGACGTGTCGAACGGCAACGGGCGGGGCACCGAGCCGCCGGACGAGTTAGTGTTGCAGTACGAGGGCATCGACCCGACGACCGGCCTGCCGCTGAGCAAGTGGACGGCGCGCAGCACCGACCACGGCGAGCAGGTGGACCACTACACCTACTTCTATGACGAGCAGGGCGAAGACCGGTTGGTGCGGCGTTCGGTGGTGCGGCTGGAGCTGCGGTACTTCGGGCGATACGAGCTTGAACTGCTGCTGCTAATGGCGGGGCTGGTGCCGGAAGCGTTCTACGGCTCGTATGACCTGGCGCCGTACGCCGCCGGAGGCGACCGCCTGATCGCGGTGGCCGCGCGGGACGGCGGCTGATGCACCGGTCGTCGTCCAGGTGTGCCCACTACGCCACCGTTTGGGAAGCCACACCTGTAGACAGGGCTTCAGGAACGGTGTACGCTGATGGTGGCTCGGGTGAGCCGACAGAAACGGAGCGGCTGGCAGGGGCGACCCCGCAAGTCCCAGACGGAGCAATCCTGATGGGAGCCACCAGCAGCACCGCCCACACCCGCGAGGGTCTGGGGCGCAGAGTCGCAGCGAACAGGTTGCCGCGAATGGGTCGAGAGGTTCATTCGCCGCATGGTCGGCCCTTCCCGAGCCTTTCTGCGTCTAGCGTGGGCCTCGCGCCATCGGTGTTCGTGCGGCAGGCCGCATCGTGACGGCAACGGACGCCGCGATTGCTGCTGCTGACGGCCCTGACGGGTGGGCGGACGACACTCCCGTCATGTCTCGCACCGCGGTCCTGATCGTCAACCCGAACGCCGGCTCCGAGACGCGCGCACAGGTCATTCAGGACATCGTGCGGACGGCGGCCGACCTGGGCTGGCGGGTCACGGTGGTCGAGACCCAGCGCGAGAACCACGCCACCGAACTGGCCGCCGAGGCGGCAGCGGCGGGGCATCCGGTCGTGCTCGTGGCCGGCGGTGACGGCACCATCAACGAGGTCATCCAGGCGTTGGCCGGCACCGAGACGGTGCTTGGGGCGATCCCACTCGGCACGATGAACGTCTGGGCGCGTGAACTCGGTCTGTCGCTTGATCCCGTTGAGGCCACGCGCCAGTTGCTACAGGGCCGGACCTACCGGATCGACCTGGGCCGGGTGAATGGCCGCTACTTCCTGCTGATGGCCGGCATGGGCTTCGATGCGGAGGCCGTTCACGCGATCCAGGGAAAGACGAAGACTCGCTTCGGGCCGCTGGCGTTCGTGGTGGCCGGGGCGCTCGCGGCCCTGCGGACTCGTGGCACGCGCATCCGTGTGCGCGCCGACGGGCAGACGTTTGAGACGAACGCGGCGCTCATCACGGTTGGGAACACGCGCCTGTGGGCCGGCGCGGTCCAGATCACCCACCATGCAACGGCCACTGACGGCCGGCTTGATGTCTGCATCTTCCCCGGCCGGGCGTTCTTCACAAAGGTCAAGCACTTTGCGCTGGTGCTGTTCGGCCGCCATGATGATGACCCCGACGTGACGTATCTTCAGGTGCGCTCGTTGCACATCGTCACGCGCCCGCCGATCTCGATTCAGGTAGACGGCGAGGCGTTCGGCAAGACCCCGGCACAGGTGAATGTGGTGCCGGGCTGCTTGCGGGTGCTGGTTGGCGAGGGTGACGTGCCGACGCTGGGCCAGGCTGCCCCCGAGTAGCCCCGGTGCGTGGCGCAGGCGTAGCCGAGACGCCCACTGCCCGGCCACGCTGACGCGTAGTGCCCGCCGCGCGAGCCGGTGCCGCCTGTCTCGCCGGCTGCTTCTCGTCAAGCTGGTAGCGCGTCGTCAAGGCCTGGAGCAGTGCGGCCGTCTGTGCGGGTTCCACGGCCTGCGAGGCGAGTTCGTCCACCTGGGCCGACATCTCCTCTGTGCTGGCTGCAATCTGCACCGTCTCGGTAGAGTTGCTCTCTCACACCATGACGACGGCGTGCACGGCATCCCCCACGGTGCTGTGCTGGATGACGCGGCCATCTGCTCGGCCGCCGACGACGCCTCGTCCACACCAGCCGACACCGGGGTCATCGTGTCAGACACCTCGTTCTGACCGTACAGGAAGCCGTCACGATGACGCAGTAACGTCTGCTACACGTTGCACCGTCGGGGCACCTGCGCCGGCTTCCGGCACGTTAGAATGCAGGCGCAGAAGTGGAGGGGTTGTGGCGGCATCGACACCAGAGGGCCGGGCGGGAACGGTGCCCGTGGCGGCGCAGGCGGACGTATCGCGTGACGGCTGGTACTGCCTGCTGACGGTCAGCCTGGGCTACCTGCTGGTGAGTTGGGGCATGGCTCCGGTGTCGGCCATTTTGCCGACCGTCAGCGCCGATCTGAGCATTGATGTCTCGGCGGCCGGCTGGATCATGAATGCCTACTTCCTGCTGCTGGTCGGGGCAGTCCTGGTCACCGGACGTATCGGCGACATTGTGGGGCACCGCCACGTCTTCGTGACTGGCGTGGCGGTGTTCGGCGTGGCGGGCGTGGCCGGCGGTTTCGCTGGCAGCTACGAGGTGCTGATCGTGATGCGCGCCATCCAGGGGCTTGGCGCTGCGATGGTGTTCGGTACCAGCCTGGCGCTAGTCGCGGAGGCGGTGCCGCCGGCCCGGCGCGGGCTGGCCATCGGCATCTTGACGACGGCCGCGGGTGCCGCCGCGCTGATCGGCGTGGCGTTCAGCGTGTACGCGGTGAGCCATCTTAGCTGGCGTTGGGCCTTCTACATCATCGGACCGATCACGGCGGTCACGCTCATCCTGGCCCTGCGGCTACCGGTCGGGAAGACCAGCGGCAACCGCCAGCAGATCGACTGGCTCGGCGCGATCCTACTGTTTGCCGGCCTGACCGTCGCCATGCTGTCGCTGAACCACTTCCATGAAGGTGAGCAGAGCTTTCAAGAAGGCGCGTACTACCACGTCTCGATGCATGGGGTCGCAGCCGTCATCCTGGCGGTGTTCGTGCTGGTCGAACTGCGGGTGCCACAGCCGCTGTTGCTCCTCGGGATGCTGCGGTATGCTCGCTTTGCCAGCGGCATCTTCGCCAACGGCATCGCCCACATGAGCATGCTGGCGTCGTCGTTCCTGCTGCCATTCCTGCTGGAGCGCGGGCGCGGCATGCACCCGGCCGACACCGGCCAACTGATGATGGTCATGCAGATCACGATGGTGACGTGTTCGATGGCGAGCGGCATGCTCTACGACCGCTTCCGGACGCCGCTCTTCGCTTGGGGCACGCTGGCGGTCATCGCCTGTGGCCTGACGACGTTGGGGTTGGTGGGGGCGTCGTTGCCGTTCTGGGCGCTGCTCGGGATTGCGATGCTGTTGGGCGGCGGCCTGGGCGGCTTCACGACGGTGAACAACACGTCGATCATGAGCCACGCCGGCGACGGCAAGCGCGGGTTCGCCTCGGGTATGGTCGAGACGACGCGCCAACTGGGGCACTCGGTCGGCGTGACGCTCTCTAGCACGATCATGGCGGGTGCACTGTTCGGGGTTGCTCCAGCCGACTTGCCGGCGGCGTATGCCAGCGGCTTCCAGCAGGCGGCGTTGCTGATGGGCGGCTTCACGGCGCTGGGGCTGATGGCATCGCTGTCGCCGGCCATCGGACGCTCGCGCGGTGCTGGCCGCCGCCGGCGCGCGGCCCAGCAGACAGCAACAGCGGGGTAACCCTCGGCAGGCCCACGGACAATCCGAGGTGCAATTTGCAAGTATCGGCAGACAACGTAGTACACTGAAATTCAAGGGATGTTGTTGTGTTCCAGATGCGTGCATTGTTGGTCTCGCCGGAGCAGGCCGATCACATCTGGGACAAGCATCATGTGACAGTCGAAGAGGTCTACGAAACGTGCGAGGCTGCTCACCTCGTCACCACGGCTCGTGATGGCGGCTCTATGGTCTTCGGGAGATCAATGAGCGGTCGGTACTTGGTCTTGTTCCTGTATCCGAGAGGCACTCATCGGTTCACGCTGGCGACGGCGCGTGATGCCACCTTCACCGAACGACGACGGATGCAACGCCGGCGAGCCATAGACCTTTTTCAATGGGAGGATGACGATGCAGGAGCCGAATAAGCGTGTGAACAGCCAGATTCCTGAGTTCGCAAACCTCCAGGAGGCCGCTGCCTTCTGGGACACGCACAGCCCCCTTGACTTCCCAGACGAGATCGAGGAGGTTGAGATTGCGCCCGCGAGCAAGACTCGCAAGCGTGGGCTAACTGTCAAGCTTGACGAGTCGACAATCAAGCAACTCGATGCTATCGCCCGCGAACAAGGTGTTGGTTCATCCACGCTCGCGCGGATGTGGATACTTGACCATCTACGTGCGCGGTCGTCAGTCGCCCTTGGCCACAAGCAGCACTAGCGCCGGGTCGGCTGCGCGAGGGTCGTTATTGAGGCCGGGCCATCCTCTACACTGTCGCAACGACAGGCGCGTGCGGTGCAACTGCACGAGGTGGCAGAGAGGAACCGGCGATGTTTCAGGATCTGGTGACGAATGAGGCGCAGCTTCGCGAACTGATGGGCGAGGCAAGCCCGGGGTCGCTGAAGAAGGAAACCACCCACATCTACGAGGACGCGAAGCGCTTCATCGAACTGTCGCCGATGGTGTTCCTGGCGACATCCGGCGAGGACGGCCGCTGCGACGTGGCCCCAAAGGGCGACCCGAACGGCTTCGTGCGGGTGCTCGATGAGAAGCACCTGCTGATTCCGGACCGGCCGGGCAACAAGCGCTTCGACGGCCTGCGTAACATCATGGAGAACCCGCAGATCGGGCTGCTCTTCATCGTGCCGGGGCGCAGCGAGACGGTCCGCGTCAACGGCCGCGCCTGGATCACCCGTGACCAGGAACTGTTGGCGACGATGCAGGAGCGCGGCAAGACCCCGTGGTTCGCGCTGGGCATCGAGGTGCAAGAGTGCTTCATGCACTGCGCGAAGGCGTTCATCCGGTCGAAACTGTGGCAGCCGGAATCCTGGCCGAACCTGGACGCCGTGCCAACCGGGGCCGAGTTGTACATCTCGGCGGTGAAGCCGGCCGACGAGACGGTCGCCGACGTTGCCGCGCGCCACGCCGAAGCGTACCGCGTCAACCTGTATTAGCCACGCTCCCCCGCGAAACGCGGCACCCAGGCCACCCGGCACCGTATCATCTTAGTACAGGCTAAGGCGATACGGTGTGTGTGCGTGTGCCCGACGGCACGTCCAGGAGCATGCTGCACCCCGGTTTGCGCGGCCTCACGGACAGCCCTGAAGAAGAGGAAGATACGGTATGGACGTGCTCGAAGCGATCAGGACGCGGCGGACGGCCGGCAAGATCAAGCCGGAACTGCCGCCGCGCGAGACTATCGAAGAGTTGCTCGAGGCCGCCACATGGGCACCGAATCACCGGCTAAACGAGCCGTGGCGGTTCATCGTGCTGGCTGGCGAGGCCCGCGAGCAGTTCGGGCGGGTGATGGCTGACGACGCCTGCCAGGAACTGGCCGACCCGCAGGGCGAGAAGGCGCAGAGCCTCATCGAGGCGCAGATGAAGAAGGCGACGCGCTCGCCGGTCGTCATCGTCGTGGCCTGCGACCCGGCCGACAGCCCGAACATCGACCCGATTGAGGACGTGGCAGCCGTCTCATGCGCCGTCCAGAACCTGATGCTGGCGGCGCACGCGCGCGGTCTAACGACCAAGTGGAGCAGCGGCAAGGCCTGCTATTCGCCCAACCTCAAGCAGTTCTTCGACCTGACGCCGGAGCATCAGATTCTCGGCTACATCTACCTGGGCTATCCCGACGAGGTCTCCAAGCCAACCGCCCGCACGCCCCACGCCGAGAAGACGACCTGGCTGGGCTGGCCCACCGCCTGACTGTCCCAGTCCGGTGGCCGCCCCGGTCAGGGGCGGCCAACGAACGCACGTCAGATCGACACCTGGCGTACGACGTTTTGCCTATTTGGCGTACGACGCTTTGCCTACGAAGAGGCCAGCGCCGCTTCGGCCTCCCGTGACAGCGCGAAGCACACGTCCTGGAGCCGGCGCGTGAACGCCGGGGGCGTCTCGCCCGGTTGGAGCGTCAGCGGCGCGCCGAACGCAATCGCCAACGGCCCCTTCCGTATCTTGATCGGCGTGTCCCCGACGCTGAACCACGGCTTCTCGTGTTCTGGCATCAGGCGCTCGGTGCCGGCCAACCCGAACGGCAGCACCGCCGCGTCGAGCGCGCCCGTCAGGTGGCCGACGCCGGGCTTGAAGGCGGCGGCCGGGTCGCCGGCCTGCTCTGAGGCCGGCAGCGTGTGGCGGCCCTGCGGGAAAATGAGCAGCGGGTTGCCTTGCTGCACCAGCCGCGCCAGCACCCGCAGGCTGACATCCTGATCGCCGTACTGGCGCAGCGGGTACAGCCCGAGCGCCAGGATCACGTACCACGCGGCCGGCTTCGGCATGGTGTCGAAGGCGTTGGCGCGCGTGGCGACCACCAGCCGGTTCGTCAGGGCGGCGGCCGACGAGCCGGCCAGGGCCGCGCGCACCAGCGGCTCATCGGCGTGCCCGTGGTGTGTCCCCGCCAGGATCAACCGCGACGGCAGGTTGGTCAGATGCTCGCCACCGAGGACGACCGTGCGCGTCACCGCCAGCTTGTAGGTCAGTGTCAGCGGCGCGCGCAGGACACGGAAGGCGCGCCCCCAGGTGTACGGCCAGAGTGGTTGGGTGGCACTCGTGCGCTCGGCACTGCGCCGGGGCGCGCCGCCGCTGCCGGCCCCGAGCGCCGGCGCTTTCGCCAGCGTCTCGCGGACCTGTGCCACCGTCATATCAAGCGCAAGGTCCGTGTCGCCCACCGACTTGCCGATCTTGTCTTCCAGCGCCAGCGCCAGGTCGAGCATCGCCAGGCTGTCAAGCCCCAGTTCGCCAAGCGTCTGGCCGTCTGTGACCGCTGGCACTTTCGCAACTGTCGCCACGGCCTGCCCAACCGGATCGTCGGCGGCCAGCGTGCTGTCGATGGCCGTGGCATCGAGCGCCTCGGGCATGGGCAGCAGGTGGCGGCGCACCTTCAGCGTGCTGGTGCGCGGGAAATCAGGGTCCGGCCACCAGGAGGCCGTGGCGACGCGCTGATGCTGCGCCAGTTTGCCGTTCGCGCGGTTGACGATCGGGCCGACATCGTGCTGGCGGTCGGCGTCACGCACGGGGACCAAGTACGCATGCAGCACCATGCCGCCGCCCGCCGTCGGCACCCCGATGATGACCGCCTCCTTCACGTCGGCGTCGGCGCGCAGCGCGTTTTCGACGTCCTCCGGCCAGACGTTCATGCCGCTGGGCAGCACGATCAGCTCTTTGGCGCGGCCAGCCAGGAAGATGTTCCCCTGCTCGTCGATCCGCGCGAGGTCGCCCGTCGCGTACCAGCCGTCGTGAAACACTTCGGCGGTGCGCTCGGGGTCACGCCAGTAGCCGCGCATCACGTTCGGGCCGGTCGTCAGCAACTCGGCCTCCGGCGACAGCTTGACGGACACGCCCGTGATCGGCTGGCCGACGCTGCCGATGGGCGTTGAGCCGTCCGGCCGGCTGCCGGCGATGATCGGCGAGCATTCGCTGGTGCCGTATCCCTGGATGACCCGAACGCCCATCGTCTCCCAGAGGATCTGGACATCCGGCGGCAGCGCGGCCCCGCCCGACGCCAGCATCCGCAGCGACCCGCCGAGCCGCTGGTGGATCGGCCAGAACAGGGTTTTGCGCGCCTTGAACGGCAGCCGCTTCGCCAGCGCCATCAGGCTGTCATACGCCTGCTGGGGCAGCTTCTCGCGCAACTGCCCGTCCAGCGCCTGCCCCATGATCGAAAACAACTGCGGCACGGCGATCATGTGGGTGATCTTCTGTTCCTGGAACACCCGCAGGATGTCCGGCCCGCGCCGGCTCGGCACGTAGTGGATTTCGGAGCCGCACGCGAGCGGATACAGCAAGCCGCAGGTCATCTCGAACAGGTGCGAGAGCGGCAGGATGCTGGCGAAGCGGCAGGTCGTGTCCAGTGGGATCAGGTCACGCGCGCCCACAAGCTGCGAGGCGAGATTGGCGTGCGTAATCATGCAGCCCTTCGGGTTGCCCGTCGTCCCAGAGGTGAAGAAGATGGCGGCCAGTTCTTCGGCCGGGGGCGACCAGCGTGCCGGCGGTGCCGAGGCAGCGCTGTCGGCTGGCGTGCCGCGCGTGCCCGGCTCCCACCATGTCACCGTCAGGTCGTCCGGTGCCCAGGTCGGCGGCTCGGCACCGTCCACGATGATCAGGCGCGGCTCGACCCGCTGGACAATCCGCGCGGCGGCGTCCTGGTTCATCTCGCGGTCAAACGGGACGACGACGGCCCCGAGCTTCCAGCAGGCGAACAGATACACCGGGGTCTGCCAGGCGCTGGGCATCCAGGTGATGACGCGGTCGCCCTCGTTGACGCCAAGCGCTGCCAACTCCACCGCAAGGCGGTCGGTCAGATCCAGTAATTGCTGGCTGTTGATGGTCTTCCAGAGCAGCCCTTGCTGGCTGCCCAGGGCGATAGCCGAGGGTGCGGACGCGGCGCGCTGTCGGACCACCTCGTACAGGTGACTGAACATCCTCATCCCCTACCGAACACGTCCCCGCGTTCGATGTTGCGACCGTGCGACTATTTTGCGAGGGTGGCTGGTACGTAGGGTACCCGCGACGGGGTGCCGGTGTGTGCAGGCTGGCGGACATGCTGTGCGTCAGTGTGCCCACGGTTCGTGGACGCATCAGCCGGTCGGTTACGCGACCGGTGTTAGCGTAGCGTACGGCACGGGCTGGTGTGGCCTATTGTGCGGTGTGCTGTTCGCGTCGGGCGTCTGGACGGGGCCGTCGTGAATGCTATCGGACCCCTCCGAGTGCTGTGGTATCCTCGTGGTGATACGCGGGGGAGATCACGGTGCCACGAGCATTTCGGCTGTCTGCGCTGCTCTTCGTCGCGATGATGGGCCTATCCACCTTTCAGCCCTTCGTCGCACTCGCCAGCCCGCCGCCCGCTATCGCGGGGTCGGAACACGTTTCGCAGGGGTTGTCACCGGCGCAGGGCCAGCCCGGCCCCATTGTGCGGCAGGGTTTCGATCTGCTGATGGATCGCTTCGTGATTCCGCCGAATTCTGGCAACGTCCTGAACGGCGGCTTGGACGGTGCTCACCACTTTCTCGCTAGCAAGAATGTCGAAGACCCGCTTGCCGTGCGCCCGCAATTCACCGGCGACCGCCGCGAGGACTGGCGACTGTTCCTGCCGGCCTACGAGAAGATGAGCAAGGCGCTCGAGAACAAGGCTCCGCGCGAAGAGCTTGACCGCGCGATAGTGGGCGGGATGGCGCGCTCCTTCAAGGAGGCGCACACGTACTTCCTGCCGCCGGACCTGTTCGGCCGGCAGATGGCAGAACTCCAGAACCAGAATCGTTTTGCGGGCATCGGCATCCTCATGGGGCCGGAACTGGTGATTCTCGATGTATTCGAGGACACCCCGGCCGAACAGGCCGGCGTCATGCCGGGTGACCAGATCCTGGCGGTCAATGGCGAGTCGGTCGAAGGGATAGCGTCCGCAGACCTTAGCTCGCGGATTCGCGGTGAGGCCGGTACGTCGCTGACGCTCACGCTGCGGCGCGGCAATTCGCCGATACCCATCGTGAAGCAGATGACGCGGGCTATCGTGTCGATTCAGTGGATGCGCGCGAAGATCCTTGACGGCGGCATCGGCTACCTTCAGATTCGGCAGTTCGCCATCCCGGATGCGCTGCCGCTGTTCAACAAGGCGATGGACCGCTTCGCCGAGGCCAATATCAAGTCGCTGATTATCGACGTGCGCGGCAACCCAGGCGGGTCGGTGGCGACAGGCGAGCAGATTTTGAGCCGCTTCCTGCCGGATAACCTGCCGCTCTTCCGCGAGGTTGACCGTCGGCGCGGCGAGCGCACCGTCTACACCTGGGGCGACTACTGGAATCGCGACATCCCGATTGCGGTCCTCACGAATGAGGGCAGCGGTTCGATGAGCGAGATTCTGGCGGCGGCCATGCAGGAGAACGGCGCGGCCAAAGTCATCGGCACGAAGACGGCCGGTGCCGTGGCTGCGGCGATCCCGTGGCCGCTGTCTGATGGCTCTGGCCTGCTGGTGACGGTTTCGATGATTACGACGCCGAGCGGCCGGGTACTCAATGAGATTGGTCTCGAACCGGATCAGGTGGTAGAGCTTGACCCGGACATGTACCGCACCGGCAAGGACACGCAGCTTGACGCGGCGCTGCGCTACGTCAACGATGAGGTGGCGTTGCGGGGCCGCACGAGCCTGGACACGCGTTAGAACTCAGCACCTACTGGACGGCGGGCGTCGCTGGACCGGCTCGCCGCCGGTAGCCCGCGCGGGGCACAATTCGTCCGGATCGGCCGCTGCAGCGGCCGGCTGCTATCTCCCGGCCGCGTGAGGCGCCCTTGATGTCGAGTCGTCGTCTTCTGCTCTGGCTGCGTCTGCTGACTGGCGTCGGGTTCGCCTACCAGGGCATCACCCACATCTACGGTATGCGCGAACTGGCCGACCTGTTTGCGCTGCACAACGGCTGGCAGGGCTGGCTGTTCGTCGGCGGCATGCGCCCGCTTGAACTGACGCTCTGGCTTGCCTTCTTCGAGTTTGGCATGGGCGTGTTCCTATTCGGCGGGCTGCTGACGCGATTCCTGGGCGGATTTGGGGCGCTGGTGGCGGCGTTTCAACTGCTGGTGCTCGGCCTGGCCGGTGGGCCGCTGAATATCCTGCTGCTGGTGGGCGGGCTGATCATCTGCGTCAAGGGTGGCGGTGGCGGCACGATGGACTCGGCGCTCGGAACGATGCAGCGGCGGTCGATTGAGCGGCAGCGCGAGCGCGACGCTGTAGCGGCAGCCGAACGTGCCCGCAAGCGCGCCGAGCGTGAAGCCCAGGCCCAGCCTGCTCCTGCCGCCACCCCTGCCGCTGTCCCGTCCGCCGACCATCCATAGCCGCCGACCATCCATAGCCGCCGCCCTTGGGGCTGTTGTCAGGATTGCCGCACGCGGAGCGGTGACGGATCAACAGTCGGCTATGGCGGGTCGAGCAGGCCGCGTCGGGCCGCCAGCGCGACGGCCTGCGCGCGGGTGTCGGCCCCGAGTTTGCGAATCAGCGATGCCGTGTGGAACCTGACGGTGCCCTCGGTGATCCTCAGTCTGGTGGCGATCTGCTTGCCGGGCAGCCCCTGGGTGGCGGTCGGATCTTGCGCGTGGATCGTGCGGTGCAGGCGGCTGCACTCCAACAAGTCGATATTGGAGGGCGTCAGCGTGCCCCCCTGGAACTGGTGCGTGCAGAGGCACCGTTTGCCGATCATCCGCAGCGGCCATTGCAGATACGGCGGCAGTTGCTCGGCGGCGGCGACGTCGAAGCGGCGTGTGTCGC
>JBBQBU010000073.1:0-16174 GCA_038318015.1 Chloroflexota bacterium
CAAGCGGGAGAGGGGGCCAGGGGATGAGGGGCGCATTCACTGTTGACGTACTTCCGCCTCGCGGTACTAGTGGGTCACGCTCCATATAGTTGAGGATCCGACCAGATTGACGCATCCCCAATCAAATACGACGTGACCCACTAGTTCTCCGGCCGCCACAACCGAGCGGCCATGCAAATGGGGCTGACGAGATGACTCGTCAGCCCCTTCTGCTTGCATCGCCTCAACCTTCCGGTGCTTGCCCCCCTCTCCCGCTTGCGGGAGAGGGGCCGGGGGTGAGGGCCTCCCGGATGCGGGCTACACGTCCAGGTTGCGGACGCTCCGTGCGTGTGTCTGGATGAACTTCTTGCGCGGCGCGACCATCTCACCCATCAACATGTCGAACGTCTCGTCAGCCACAACGGCGTCGGGCAAGTCCACCCGCATGATGGTGCGCTTAGACGGGTCCATCGTCGTATCCCACAACTCTTGGGCGTTCATCTCGCCCAGACCCTTGTAGCGCTGAATGCGGACTTCCGACTTGCGACGCTTCTGGATCTCCGCGACGATCTGGTCACGCTCCACGTCCGAGAAGGCGTAGCGCGTTTCGCGGTTCTGCTGGATGCCGTACAGCGGCGGCTGGGCGATGAAGAGGTGCCCCTGGCTGATGAGACCCACCATGTGGCGGAAGAAGAACGTCAGCAGCAGCGTGCGGATGTGACTCCCGTCTACGTCCGCGTCGCTCATGATGATGACGCGGTTGTAGCGGAGCTTCGAGATGTCGAGCTGATCGCCGATGCCGACGCCAAGCGCCGTAATCATCGCGCGAATCTCTTCGTTCCCGAGCATCTTGTCCATGCGCGCCCGCTCGACGTTCAGGATCTTGCCACGCAGCGGCAGGATGGCCTGGAAGCGCCGGTCCCGTGCGCCCTTCGCAGATCCCCCCGCCGAGATACCCTCCACGAGATAGATCTCGCACAGTTCGGGGTTCTTCTCCGTGCAGTCCGCCAGCTTGCCGGGCAGCGCCATGCCGTCCAGCGCGCTCTTGCGGATGACCAGTTCCTTCGCCTTGCGTGCGGCCTCACGGGCGCGCGCGGCGCGCAGGCACTGCTCGAAGATGCGGCGGGCGTCTGACGGGTTCTCTTCGAGGTACTGCACCAGGGCCTCTGTGGTTACGGAGGCCACCAGCGGCGTCACCTCCGAGTTGCCCAGGCGCGTCTTGGTTTGACCCTCAAACTGCGGCTCTGGCAGCTTCACGCTGACGATGGCGGTCAGACCCTCGCGGACATCCTCGCCGGTCAGGTTGGCGTCGTTGTCCTTGAGGATGCTGGCCTTACGCCCGTACTCGTTCAGCGTGCGGGTGAGCGCCTGCCGGAAGCCCGTCTGGTGGGTGCCGCCATCGATGGTGTTGATGTTGTTGGCGAAGAAGTACGCCACTTCCGTCTGTCCATCGAAGTACTGCAACGCCACTTCGACGGTGATGCCGTTCAGCACCTTCTCGGCGTAAATCGGCTTGGCGTGGACGGCCTGCCGGTTCTTATTCAGGTGCCGCACGAAGGAGACGATGCCGCCCTCGAAGTAGAACGAGTATTCCTCGTCGTTGCGCTCATCCACGAAGCGGATTTTCAGTCCCTTCGTCAAATAGCACATCTCACGGAAGCGCTGGGCCAGGATCGAGAAGTCGAATTCCAGGCTGTCGAAGATGGTGGCGTCTGGCAAGAACGTGATCGTCGTGCCGCGCTCGCCCGCCTCCGACTTGCCAATCTTCTTGATCGAGCCGACCGGTCCGCCGCGCCGGAACTCCTGCACGTACCGGCCGCCGTCGCGCCGGACTTCGACGCGCAGCTCCTCGGAGAGCGCGTTGACCACCGATACACCGACGCCGTGCAGCCCGCCCGACACTTTGTAGCCGCCGCCGCCGAACTTGCCGCCGGCGTGCAGGACCGTCAGCACCGTCTCGACCGCTGACTTGCCCGTCGCCTTCACGATATCCGTTGGGATGCCGCGACCGTTGTCAACGACCGTCACGCGGCTATCGGCGTGGATCGTCACCAGGATGGTGTCGCAGTAGCCGGCTAGGGCTTCGTCAACGCTGTTGTCCACCACTTCGTAGACGAGGTGGTGCAGGCCGCGAACGTCCGTGGTGCCGATGTACATGCCGGGACGGCGCCGAACGGCCTCTAGCCCTTCGAGGACCTGGATGTTGTCGGCGGTGTAGTTGCCGCGCGCTGCATTGTCGGCTGACTTGAGCCGGCGCGAGTTTGACGCGGCCGGGGCTGCGACTACCGGAGCGGCGTTCACTAGCGTCTGATCGTCGGGCACGCCCATCGAGCTCGCCAAGATGTTTCCATTCCTTTCACCCGTCACGCGGTCAGGTCCGCCGGGCAAGCAATAGCTCCATGCGCTCCCGATAGAACAGCATGCTCGCCGCGACCAGGCCGCTGGCGATGTAGGCATTGCCGACGATGCCGAGCGCCAGCCCCCAGGAGGCCTGCGACGCCAGCAAAATCCAGATCTGGCCCAGGCCGATCAAGATGGCCGTAATCAGCACCGCCAGTGCGAGTGCAGACCAGATGCCGGCCTGTACGACTGCGGCACTCTGTCGGATAGCGCGAATCGGACCGACCCGACTGATGAAGATCGCGTCGGGAGCGAAGAACAAGTAGAGTTGGGCCACCAGGATGATTGTCGCCATGACGGCGGTCATCAACGCGGTTGCAGCAGCCGTTGCCAGACTTGCAACAGCGGCGATGAACGCCAGGGGAAGCATGACTGCGATGCCGGCGGCGAAGAGCAACACCGCAAGCGCGATCACGCGGTAGAACGCCACCGCAGCCTGGAGCGGCAACTGCCGCACCGACAACTCACCCTCGCGCGCCTGCTGAGCCAGCAACGCCCGGTAGACTGAGCCGACCACAGCGCCCGCGAACATGGCACCAAGACCCATCAAAACAGCCAGCCCGACCGAATCCACAAACGTGAACGGTCCCCGACCGATGCCCAACAACGGCACGACCACCGGCAGCGACATGCTCGCTGGCGACAGCAGCCCCAGCAGATTCGCCTCTTCAGCAAACGCGATGGTTGGAGCCACGGCGTCGGGGCCAAACGCCCGGGTGAAGGACGGCTGGGTCACGAACTGGCTGACGAGCGGAGCGATCGACACGCGCGGCCCAAAGAGGAAGAACAGATCAAGCAGCACCGGGAACAGAATGATCCAGGGCTGATGGTTGATCACTCCGAAGCCGGCGGACAGACTGTCGACGACGCCGGCTGCGCGAGGCAAAGGTCCGCGCGCCGAAGTGGATTCTCTCACACGTCGATTTTACCAGATTTCGAGCACTCTCAGGTAGGAACGCCCGAGGCACAGGTGCCACGATCAGTTCCCGGAGCGTGCATCCGGGCAGCTCTTCCCTGGATGCTCGGGGATGGAGAGCGGGCGCGTCCCGACGGGCTCTTCAGGCGAGGATCGTGCCGTGTGCCGGCGCGTGACGGCCATTCTCCTGACTGAAGGTGGGTAGAATGGACGTGAGGACTTCAGCAGCCGGGGGCGCACTATGGCCGTCGAGACGGTGCAGCAGACGGGGGCGGCAGACCTGAGCGCCCGGCGTGTGCGCTTCAGCGTGGCCGACTTCTACCGTATGGGGGAACTCGGCCTATTCGCGCCCAACGAGCGCATCGAACTAATTGACGGGGAGTTGGTCAAGATGCCGCCAATTGGCCCCGGCCATGCCGGCTGCGTGGAGGAGTTCGCCGATCTGCTCAGAGTGCGCCTCCCGGAAACGGTGATCGTGCGGACGCAGAACCCGATCAGGTTGCACGACCAGGCCGAACCGGACCCTGATATCGCGGTGGTCGTGCGGCGGCCAGGGTACTACCGAGCAGGCCACCCGTCGCCGTCCGACGTGCTCCTGGTGATCGAGGTGGCGGATAGCAGCCTGGCGTATGACCTGGGCATCAAGGCTCCGATGTACGCGGCGGCGGGCATCGCGGAGTACTGGGTCGTCGATCTGACGGGCCGGCAGATGGTCGTCCTCCGCGAGCCGCAGGACGGCCAGTACCAGTCTGAGCAGACGCTGACCGCCAGCGACATCTTGCGGCCGCTGGCATTCCCGGATGTCAGCATCGCCGTCACCGACGCACTGGCCTGACCCGCAAAGGTTTATCCGGTGGCCCCCGCTGCCCGGTCAACCGCCCGCAGTAGTTCGTCCAGGTCGATAGCGTCCAGTGGCTGGCCGGCCGGCTCGCGGATGCCGGTCGTGGAGAAGATGCCCAGGTGGTGCAGGTACGCCTTGCCGATCTGGTGCGAGAACTGCGCCCGAAGCAACAGGACCGGCGCGACGCGTGCGAAAGCGTTCCGCGCTGCCTGCTCATCGCCAGCGGCCCAGGCGTCAAACGTCTTGGAGAGGCCGCGCACGCCGATGCAGGCCGGCATCGACGCCACCGCGCCGCGTCGTAGCTCGCTCAAGAGCGCCTGGCCGCCGCGCCCGCCCAGCAAGTGTACGCCGTCCCCGGCCGCCGCCCGAATCTCGCTCATCTTGACGGTCGCCACCGTCGGTAGCTGCACCTCTCCTTTGACATAACGAACACGCGGTTCGTCGGCCACCAGCCGCGCGATGGTGGCGACGGGTAGCGGCGCGTACAGGTCTTGCAGCATCAGCGGCACGCCGCACGCGTCGGCCACGCGCCGGAAGCCGGCCAGCGTCTCGTCGTAGCTGGCACCGGGCGTCGGCTGGAGGAACACCGCCGCCGCGCCGAGCGACGCTGCATGCTCGGCCAGAATCGCGCTTTCACGGGCGTTCGGGGCGCTGACCCCGACGATCACCGGCACCCGCCCGGCTGCCTCATCGAAGACGACCCGGGCCAACTCGAAGCGCTCTTCGCGGGTGAGGCGGGGCGCTTCGCTGGCCTCGCCCACCGCCGACAGGCCATGCGCCCCCTGGTCCAGCACCCAACGCACCAGCGCCCGCACGTCGGTCTCCACGATCTCGCCGTCAGCGTCGTAGGGCGTTGCCAGCACCGGCAAAATACCTCGTAACGTCGTCGTCATGATCTCCCCCTTGCTCTGACCGGCCGGCCCGCGCCGACCCTTCACGCTATCGGCCCGACTCAGGCGGCCGGCACCCAGACGCCGGCCCGCACCACCCCAATGGCGACGACGCGCTGCGCGACTTCGCGGGTCCGGCCGTCAACATCCTGGATGGTGAACGCGCCGGATTCCAGCCGCAGCACCGTGGCATCCCCGATGCCGCCGGCCTGCAACCGGCCGAGGTCGTCGCGGCGCAGCGCGCGGGCCGGGTTGATGGTCACGCGCGGCACAAGCTCGTCGATGGGCACACCGAACGAGAGTAGGTGCGTCATCATCAGCGGCAGGCCGAACGCCGGGTCTGCGCCGGTCGTGAGGGTCACGTCAGTAGCCAGCGAGTCCGGCAGGAAGCCCTGTTCGGCAGCAGCCTGCATGATGGGGAACGAGACGTGGTTGCGCCCGCGTGCTGCATCAAACAGAATACCTCGGGCGCGGGCCTCGAAGGCGGCCGGCAGGATCTTGCCGTCAGGCCCGACGAAGCCGAATTTGCGACCGGTCAGCGTGTGGGTCACCACGTCGCCGGGCCGAAGCAGCGGCAGCAGGTCGGTCATCGGCTCGCCGGTATCGCCAATGTGCACCATGAACGGCAGCCCCGTGCGCTCGGCTGCCTCTCGGACGGCGCGCAAGGCCGGCAGCGCCGTCCCGCCACAGACGTGGGTGCTCAGGCGCGCCTTGAACCCGACGATCACGTCGCGGTTGGCGTCGGCCACCTGCGCCGCGCTGTCCACGTCGATCCACGGTGCGACCATCAGCTCACCGACCCGCAGATCGACCTGACCGATGGAACTGAGGTTGAGCCACGCCAGCGTCCGGCACCGGTTCTCGGCCGTGATGCGCCGAAACGCACCGAACGACCGCGCCCCGGCGCTGCCGCCGTCAACCGTGGTGGTGGTGCCGCGCCGCAGCCCGTAGGTGTCGGCGTTGACGCCCTCGCCGATGCCCTCAAAGACGTGGCTGTGCAGGTCGATCAGGCCCGGCACGACGAGACAGCCGCTCACATCGACGGCGCTCGCGCCCGTCAAGCCCGCCGCGATGTCGGACACGCGGTCGCCGTCGAACGCCACGTCGTAGCGTCCTCGCAGGCCGCTGGCCGGGTCGAACACCTCACCGCCGCGCAGCACCAGCGTCTCGTCGCTCATGGTTCCCCCTCCCTGCCGCGACGCGCTCCGAGAGGCGGCCGGTGGGCCGATGCTGACGGTCGCGCGTCACGCACCGAGGATACGCCAGCCGCGCGCACGGTACAATCCGCGACTGAGGGCACACGGCGCGACCGTCGCCATGGCCACTCGGCGTGCCTACGCCGCCAGGGAGTCAGCCGGAGGATGGTCAGCGTCACTGAGCCGCCGCCGGCGAGCCGCGCATCAGCCCAGCACGGCACCGCGCCCGCAGACGGCTCCAGCGGCGGCGGCTCCGCCCCCCGAGGCTGGCCGGTCTGGTTCGCGCTTGGGCTTGTGATGCTGGTGGCCGTCATCGCCCGCTTCTGGGGGCTGCTGTACGGCCTGCCGCACTCGTACTACCCCGACGAAAGCTCGGTCGTCGGGGACGCGCTGAAAATGGCGACGACCGGCGACTTGCGTCCGACCCAGTTCCTGTGGCCGACGTTCTGGATCTACGTCGTTGCCGCCGCCATGCGCCTGGGACTGCTGGCAGCGGTGCTGCCGGGCGGCCTCGGACCGCTCGGCGTCCCAGCCCTCGACAACGGGACGTACATCTACGGCATCGGGCGCACGGTGACGGCGCTGGCCGGCGTTTTGACGGTATTCGGCCTGTACGCGGTGGCCGCCGGCTGGCTGGCGCGGCTCGGCTGCCCGACGCCGCGCCTGTACGCACTCGTGGCGGCCGGCTTCCTGGCGCTCAGCCCGCTGCACATCCAGCACGCGCACGTCACGTCTCCGGATGTGCCGACGACGGCGTTCGTCGTGCTGGCCGCGTGGTGCGTCCTCCGCCTGTTTGATGCGGGCACGCTGCGCTGGTACGTGCTGGGCGGCCTCGCGCTTGGCCTCGCCACCGCCGCCAAATATCCAAGCGCCATGTTTGCCGTTGCGCTGGTCGTGGCGCACCTCGCCCGCGCCGACCGGTCACTGCGCCGGCCGTTGGCGCTGGTCGCGGCCCTGTTTGACCGCCGGCTGTGGGTCGCTGGGGTCGTTACGGTGATCACGTTCTTCGCCACCAGCCCGTACATCCTGATCGATTGGGCGCGGTTCCAGGCAGATTTCGTGTCGCAGGCGAACCGGGTGCTCCAGCGCGGCCCGGTCGGCGCGGTTGGCATCAGCGGGCCACTTGCGCCGGTGCGGTACGTACCGATGGCGATGCGCTGGGGGTTGGATACACCGGTCGCGTTGCTGGCCCTGGTGGGGCTGGGCGTGGCGGCCTGGACAGCATGGCGCGGCCAGTTCTGGCGCGACGAGGCCGCCGCCGGGCGACTGCCCACGGGTGCGCCGATCCGCTGGGTGCTGGTGATGATGCTGGCATTCCCGGTCCTGCTGTACGCTTTTTCGTGGACGTGGCAGCATCGCTTCGCTCGGTACCTGGTGCCGCTGGTGCCGTTTGGGTGTTTGCTGGCTGCCCTCGGGGTGGCCGGACTGACGCGGCTGGTCGAGGGTTGGAGGCCAGCACTGGCGCTACCGGTCGCCGTCGCGCTAGGCGTCGGGTCGATGCTCTGGCAGGCTGACGGCGTGGTCCGCTACGACCTATTGCTGACGCGGCCGGACACGCGCACCCTCGCGGCTCAATGGCTTGAACAGAACCTGCCGCCCGGTGAGCAGGTGCTTGTCGAGTGGTACGGCCCGCCCTACCGCAACGTCCGACAGGCCGGCTTCGACCTGTCAGACCGCCCGCTCGACCGCTACCTCGGACGGACGCCGCGCTTTATCGTCACCAGCAGCTTTAGCTACGACCGCTGGCTGCGGAACCCTGAGCAGTACGGCCGGCGCGTCACGTTCTACATCACGCTGCACGAGACGACGCCGCTGCTCTACGAGATTCGCCCCTGGCCCGAACTGGCGTATGACCCGGTGCAAGAGGGGTGGGACGGCTGGCACGGCCTCCCGCTCGACGCGAGCGCCCGCCTTGGGCCGGTGCTGCGGGTGCATCAGGTCACGCCCTAGCCGCCGACGCTCCCGTCCCACAGCCTGGCCGAGTCAGCCGCGTCCGCACCAGCCTGTCACGGCACACAGTCGCGGAACTGCTCCGTCGTCACCTCAACAGCGATCCACTTGCCGTCTGGCGACCAGTCACCGCCAGCGTCCCACGGCCCGGCCGTGCCGACTTGCATGCCCAGTGGCGTCGTCGCCAGCGTGCGCGACGGCCCCGGTCGCACGGGAGCCGCGACCAGTTCGATGGTGTCCCCGATGCGGACGTAGGCCACCATTCGACTGTCGGGCGAGAGCGCCGGCCGATAGGCATACACGTCGTCCGGCGTCTGCTGGCTGCTCTCGATGCGGCCGGGACTCCACAGGTGGGCCTGACCGCGATCACAGGTGGAGACGGGGAACAGCACCGTTTCACCGACCACCTGTACCAGCTTCGGCGGCTGCGGAAACATGCGCGGTACGTCAAACGCCAGGGTGCGCGGCGGGCCATCAGCGGGCGAAATCCGCATGATCGACAGAGGCGGGATGCCGTCCGCGTGCGGCTCGCTGACCATCGCCACGACCTCACCGCTTGCGAGCCACTGCGGCACGTCGGCGGCACCGGCGAACCGATGGCGCAGGGTCTGGGTCTTCGGCTCCCAGGTCCAGACGCCCCAGTTGCCGACATCGCCGCACCCTTCGCGCAGGCCCGGCCCGGCGAACGCCAGGAACGCACCGTCCGGCGACCACGCCAGCCCGCGCTGGCAGATGGCGTCTCGCGCAGCAGGGACCGTCTCGCGGACCTCGCCGTTCGTGGGGTCAAACGTCACGATGGAGCCGCCGGCGTCGTCGAGCGTAATCGCCGTGATGCCCAGGCTGTCGGGCGTCCAGGTGATCTCCCCGACGTTGCCACGCACCAGCCGGCGAACATCGCCGGTCCCAACATCAACCACCATCAGGGCCGGGCCGGGATCGCGGCCGGGGCGCGTCAGGGTGAACGCCACGCTCAGGCCGTCCGGCGACCAGCGCAGGTGGTTGACGTCGCCGGCTTCGGTGACGGACACATCCCGCACCTCGGCGTCGCCGTCGCCGTCCGGCAGCCGCACCAGATGGAGCAATGGCAGCGGTGCCTCAACGCCCATCTCCGCGACGGCGACGGTGCGTCCATCCGGCGACCATGCGACCAGGGTGCCCATCCCCAGTTGGAAGACGCGGCCACCCGAGACTTCAATCAGGTAGGTGCCCGGCTCGTCCAGCTCCGCCGTCTGGGCACGGGCCGGCGACGGGCCGGCGACGCCCACGGCGCAGACTACCCCCAGGATGGCAACGAGCATTAGCCGACCAGCGTGCAGCAGCATCAGCTGAGCGTCAGCGCTGGATCGCCGCACGAGTTGCTTTCAGCCGGGAGATCAGGGCGGCGACCTGTTCCATCGGTAGCGCCTGCCGGTTGCCGGCGGCCCCGGCTGGCTCGCTGGCGGCGTCGAGGAAAACGCCATCGGCACCGACGGCCGCCGCTGCAAGCGCCAGGTCCGCCACAATGTCGGCCTGCCCTGTCGCGAGGCTCGGATTGGCGAAGATCGGCAAGTGGCTCAGGCGGCGGGCAACCGCGACGGCGTTCAGGTCGAGCATGGCCCGCATCGTCGTCTCGAATGTCCTGACGCCCTGTTCCACCAGCGCCACCTTGCGGTTGCCAGTCTGAAGGACCCGTTCGCCAGCCAGCAGCCATTCCTCGATCGTTGAGGCTGGACCGCGCGCGATGAAGACGGGCCGGTCGCCCTGCCCGGCGGCGCGGATCAACGGCGTGTCCTGCATCTGCCCGGCCGGGATGTGCAGGGCGTCGGCGTGCCGGCTCAGGCGGTCAACCTCGCCAGGATCCCAAATATCGACGACGGTCGGGATGACGACGTTCGTGTGGATCTCCCCAAGCGCCGCCACGAGATCGTGCCGCAGGTCTCCGTCGTCGCCCCGCCCGATCCAGAACAGGTCAGCACCGGCGTCGCGGGCGGCCTGTGCCAGCGCGACCAGCGCCCCCGCCGGCTGTGGCCGGGCCGTCCCGACGATGGCGGCGAATTCCGAGCCGATGGCGGCATTGCCGATCCGGAACGTCGTGCCGCCGGGCAGGACATTCCGGCTGGCAAGCTGAAACTTGCGGCTGGTCGCCTCGACGCGCTCCACGCCCGCAAGGGCCGGCAGCGTATCCTGTATCCCGCGCGGCTCGGCGTCCCCCAGAATCGCGATCACGTCGCGCTCGGCTCCCTTGAAGACGTGCGCCCCGAAGCCGCCCCCCTCAATCTGCCGCACCACGGCGTCGGTCGCGCCAGCCCCGGCCCCCTGCTCCATGATGACGATCATTCCGGTCCCCTCTCCGCGGCCGGCTCGATGGTCGCCATTGGCGCACCGGCCGGAGTGAGCAGTGCCACGAGATCGCCCAGGTCCGTTGGGATGGCCTCGCAGGCGCGGCCGGTCGGCATCACGTGGCTGATGGCAATCTGCCCGGCCAGGACCGCGCCGCTGTCCGTTTCTGGATCACTCGGCATCGGCGTGTCAAGGTCGAACCACGCGGTGACGCTCCAACTGCCGTCCGGCTCCGGCTGCGCCCCAAGCTCGGCGCGGTCCAGGTTGCTCCAGGCGACCGGGCGTGCCACTTTCGCCCCGGCCATCTCCGAATACGGGCGGTTGGGCAGGTTCACGTTGAGCAGGATCGGCGGCCCCTGCCGCGCCAGCAGCCAACGGCCCACGATCTCGCTCACGTCTGCCACGCCGTCCCAGTGTTGCACCTCGCCCTCACCGGCAGCGCGGCGCGTGGAGATCGCGAAGGCGGTGTGCCCGCGATCAAAGCCGACCGTGGCGGCCCCGAGCGTGCCCGACCGGATCAAGTCGCCGCCGATGTTGACGCCGAGGTTCGCCCCCGAGGCCACGAGATCAAACTCGCCGAACAAGCCGGTCATCAAGCCGGCCAGGATGGCGGCACCCGGTGATGACTCGATGCTGTACGCCACGACGTTCGGCCCGAGGTCGGCCGGGATGTCAGGGTACCGCGCGATGCGCGCGCCAATCATGTGGCGCACCGAGGCGCTCCCGTTCGACCAGTCCTCGACCGTGCCGACGACGGTCACGTGCCCGACCCGCGTAAGGCCGCGCGCCGTCGCCCAAAGCCCGGCTGATGTGATGCCGTCATCGTTTGTTAGCAGAATCCGCACGATAGCCGGGTGCCTCCAGTGCTGCTCGTTGCGCGGCGCGCGTCATGCCCGTGTCATGCAACTCCGAGAGCGTACACCCGGTAGCGTCCTGCGCTCGACCATTCTTGCACCATTCTGCGATCGTGCCAACGTTGTGTCGTCCCGAATCGAGGAGGTCCACAGAACGAAAGCGCGCCGTCATCCTGACGCCGGCTACACTGGCCCATCACGACCCGATCAACGCGGCACCACGTCTTCACGACGGCCGCAACCGGAGGCAGAGCATGAGCGAACATGGCCCGGCCAACGCCGCTGGCGACCCAGATGATGCGGGCGACCTGCAAACCGTGGCGACCCTGCTGGGGCGGGCAGGATTGCGGCTGCCGGCCGACGAGATTGCCGCACTGGTGCCCGGCTTCCGCTCCGACCGCGCCGCGTTCGAGCGACTGCGCGCGGCGCTGAACCCGGACGACGAGACGGCGCACACCTTCCGAGCCGCAGGCGGCAACAACGGGGCAGGAGGGGCCGGCTCATGAGCACCCATCTGACCGAGCTGACCATTGCCGAGTTGGGGCCACTCCTGGCCCGCCGCGAACTCTCGCCTGTCGAACTCACGGACGCGTACCTGGACCGCATCGAGCGGGTGGACGATGCCCTACACGCCTACGTGCTGGTGACGGCCGACCGAGCGCGCGCCGACGCCCGGGCCGCCGAAGCCGAACTGCTGCGCGGGAGTGTGCGCGGCCCGCTGCACGGCGTCCCGATCGCGCTTAAAGACCTGTACGACACCGAGGGCATCGCCACGACCGGCTGCTCGCGGGCGTACCTGGACCGCGTTCCAGCGGCAGACGGCGTCGTGGTGGCGAAGTTGCGGGACGCAGGCACCATCCTGTTGGGCAAGCTCACCATGCACGAGCTTGCCACCGGGTGGCCCGACGCGCTGGGGCCGTTCCCGCCGGCCCGAAACCCGTGGGACGTGGCCCGGCTGCCGAGTGGATCAAGCAGCGGATCGGGTGCGGCAGTCGCGGCCAGCCTCTGTGCCGGCTCGCTCGGTTCCGACACCGGCGGCTCGATTCGCGGGCCAGCAGCCTGGTGCGGCATCGTCGGCCACAAGCCCACCTACGGGCTGGTGAGCCGGCGCGGCGTGATGCCGCTCTCGTGGACCCTCGATCATGTCGGCCCGATGACGCGCACCGTCGAAGACACCGCGATCATGTTGCAGGCAATTGCCGGCTACGACGCCCAGGACGACGGCAGCGCCGACGTGCCGATACCGGACTACGTGGCCGCGCTGCGCCAGTCGCCGGCCCGCCTGACCATCGGTGTGCCGTGGGCGTATCTCGATGGGCTCGACGGCCTGGATGCCGAGATCATGGACATCTTCCGGGCCGCAGTCGCCGACCTGGAACAACTCGGCGCGACTGTTGAGGCCATCGACCTGCCGTATGTCCAGCACACGGACGCCATTGGCACCTCAATTCTGGTGTCGGAAGCGTATGCGTTCCATGAACAGGGGTTCCGCGCGCACCTCGACCTGTACGGGCGGCCATTCCGCGACCGGGTGATACGCGGGGCGCTGTTTTCGGCCAGCGACTACGTGCAGGCCGCGCGCGGGCGGGGCCGATTCCGGCGGGCGGTGGCCGAGGTGATGACGACAGTGGATCTGATCGCGATGCCGACCGCTCCGACGGCTGCGGCGCGCTTCGACGACACGGAGTTTGCGCCGTACAGCCGACCGTCGTTCACGCGGTTGTTCAATCTCACCGGGCAGCCGTCGGTGTCGGTGCCGTGCGGGTTTACGGCCGGGAATCTGCCGGTTGGGCTGATGCTGTCGGGCCGCCCCTTCGAGGATGCGACCGTCCTGCAAGCGGCCTATGCCTACGAGCAGGCGCACGACTGGTACCGCCGCCGGCCGCCGGTCTAGATGGTCCTGGCGTGCCTCCGCGAGCGGGTATGCCGCTGGCGCGTGCGCTCGCAGGTCATGTGCAGTTGGATGAGACAGACTTGCGCTCGACGGATGATGCACGGCTGACGATGCATGGGAACGCAGAGCCGCACGAGAATGATATGCACAAACTATTGACAAAGCATTGGCAGCGACCCATACTCAAGGGGAGATAGGGGCGGTGCCTGCACTCGGAACTCCCACCGAGCGGCGGCGCTCTTCCTCTTGAGCGCGCGGTGCGGGCAGAGCCTTCCTTCTGGCTCCAGCGCACTCGCGTTCGTTGTCCGGTGGCGTGCGCGCCTTCTCCCCAGGTGTGCAGTGCTACTTGGCCGGACGGCGAGTCGGCCGGAGGGCTCCCCCCGCCCTCCGCCGACAGTCGCGCTTCCTGGTTTCGCCCAGCCTGCCGTTCACCGTAGATGGTCGGCTACTGGCTGCGGCCCATGTCGGCCGCGAACGTCGCTTTCGCTTCGGCCAGGGCTTCCGGGCGGGCCAGCAGATCGATGGCTGTCATCGCCAGTGCCTTCGCCGCGTGCAGCATTGCCTGACGCGCGCGGTCCGTACCGGCCGCCTGCTGAAACTCGATAGAGTGTGCGGGCACCTCCCACGACTCGGTGATGCCGATGCGGGCCTCGACGCCCGGCATGATCCGTGTCACGTTTCCGAAGTCGGTGGAGCCGCGCGAGGTGCGCTTGCGCGTCGTGGCGACCGCAACGTCCAGCGCTTCCAGGTTCTCCTTCATCAGCCCCATCAGCACGCGGTTCGGCACTGTGTTCTCGTAGGGCGGCAGGTACTCGTTCCACTCCAGGCGGCAGCCGGTCGAACGGGCGGCGCCTTCGGCGCAGGCCACCACCTTCTGCACAATTTCTTCCAGGTAGTCGGCATCGTCGGAGCGCGTTCGGTACCGGATCGCCGCGTAGTCGGGGATGATGTTCGCTGCCGCGCCGCCCGAGAGGATGATGCCGTGGATGCGGACATCCGACCGCACCTGCTGGCGCAGCATACTGACGGCGTTGTACATCGACACCACCGCGTCCAGGGCGTTGATGCCTTCTTCGGGTGCGCCAGCGGCGTGGGCGGCCTTGCCGTGAAAGAAGAACTCGAAGCCGCGCGCCGCCAGCGACCGCTCGTCGGTCATCGTCGTCTCGGCGGCCGGGTGGAACATGATGGACGCATCCACGCCGTCGAAGGTGCCCGCGCGGATCATGTGGACCTTGCCGCCGGCGTTCGGCGCGGCGCTCTCCTCGGCCGGCGTGCCCAGCACCCAGACTGATCCTGCAAGGTCGCCCAGCACGTCGGTCAGCGCCAGCCCGGCCCCGAGCGCCGATGTGGCGATCAGGTTGTGGCCGCAGCCGTGGCCCAGTTGCGGCAGCGCGTCGTACTCGGCCAGCACGGCGACGGTCGGGCCGGGGCTGCTGCCGGCCAGTACCGCCTTGAACGCTGTGTCCATGCCGGCGATGCCCATCTCGACCGTCGCGCCGTTGGCCGCCAGGATCTCGGCCAGCCGGCGGGCCGCTTCGTGCTCCTGGTGGCCAAGCTCGGGGTGGGCGTGAATCCAGTCGGCAGTTTCGATCAACTCGCCGGCCCAGCGGTCAACGGCCGCGCAGACGCGCTGCTTGAGCGCTGCAATGTCAGACATGGCGGTGGCCTCACAGAGCGCCCGGCGGCTGGCCCGGCGCAACGTTCTTACTCCGAGTATAGACCCGACCGCGCCGCCATCCTGGGAGTTGGCCCGCGAGAAGCGCAGCCGGAACAGGGGGCCACCGAAAGGGAGCGCCGGCCGGGTGGGATGGGTAAGACGGTCTCTCGGGAGAAGGGAGTGGGATGCTCGAGAAACGGCGGCCGCGGCGGGGCTGTTCGCGGCGGACACGCTGTACGGGGGCGTTCGTCGAGTGAGACTGCCTTTACGGATGATGCAGGCGTCGCCCGAGTCGAACCGTCCAGTCTGGACAAGGACCGCGCCGTCCTAAAGGGAATTTCAAGATTCTTCGGATGGCTCTTTGATCTGTCGAAGGACCGTCGGCTTTTCTGTTAGCAAGGCGCCCGGGGCACGCCACGCTCCGCCTATGACGCACAAATCGCGAGCGCAACTGAAGGCGGTCGTGGGCATGGCGGTCGGCGTCGCGCTCACCTCGGTCGTCATCGGCCTGATCGAAGTATCGATCACCATCCCGAACCTGTCCATCCTCTACCTGCTGATCGTGTACCTGCTGATCGTGATGCTTTGCGCCGTGAGCAAAGGGCTGGTGGAGGGGACACGACGGACAGATCTGGGTCGAGGAGACCCCCGGCGGCGGTGCCACGTTTGTCTCCGAGCTGCCGTGGGGCAAGAGCCTCCCGTCGCACCGTCCGACATCACCACTCGCATCCGTGAACAGCCAGCCTGAACCGGTCGGTGAGAGGGCGTGAGTGGCGCGGATATCTTCGTCGTCGACGGCGAGCCGGAGATCCCGGGCGCTCCAGTCGATCGTGAGCGGCAGCGGCTTCGAGCCGACGCTGGCCGCGACCGGCGAAGAGGCGCTGGAAGTGCATGATTGATGTCGCCCGTGCGGTGGCGTGGCGGTCGGGGTGCGGACCGACGCGAAATAAGGATCGTCCATTGAGGCGGACTCACCTGGAGGGTTGGCGACAAACCCCGAAGCCACTGTGTCTTGACGCTACGGCCGATGGGTCCCCTGCTCTACCACTGAGTCCGCTCGCCCGCGCGCAAGACTCCGGCCGAGCGCGCAGGGCCACGGCACCTGACTCAGTGGCTGCGAGGGGGATTCCCTCGCCTCTCAATACCAGTAAGTTAAGGCCCGCTAACCAAGAAGCGGCCCGTCGGATGAGATCGTCCTCGCGCACTGACTAGGAAGAGTGTGCTGGAAACGTCGTGGCCGAAAGTGCCGTGTGAGCACGGATTCGACCCTGGATTGAC
>JBBQBU010000074.1:0-16113 GCA_038318015.1 Chloroflexota bacterium
GCTCGTCGAGTACGCGCTCATCATCGTTCTGATCTCGATCGTTTCCATCGTCATCATGACCACGCTCGGCGGCAGCATCACGAGCGTCTTCTCCCGCGCGAACACCTCGCTGACCGCCCCGTAAGTTCAGGCGCACATGGCAGCGAACCGAGCGCCATGCGTGCGCGCAGGACTTTGGCCGCCCATCTGGCTGCCGCACCCGCCGCCGACGGACGGGGGCACGTCTCCGGGCAAGCAGTGTCGCACAACCGCAGCGTGCTCGGCGGTAGCCATAAGTGCTTCACTCGAAGACAGCGGCGGTGGCCTGTGTGGACTACCGACACACCATGTGGATCATTCTTGCGACAAATCAGACCTCCCCATCTCT
The DNA here is from genome assembly GCA_038318015.1 of Chloroflexota bacterium. Classification (GTDB taxonomy): domain Bacteria; phylum Chloroflexota; class UBA6077; order UBA6077; family JACCZL01; genus JADZEM01. Next base: position 368 of record JBBQBU010000074.1, read on the forward strand.
TCCTTGCATGAGGCGGCGTTATGAGTCTGTGAAGGTACAGGAGATCAGTCGCGGAGACACACAGCGCCACTTCGGCGACCCGCCGCGCGGACTTCAGAACCTCACATCACGCACGAGGAGCACGGGAGCATCATGGTCGACATTCTGCGGTACTACCTGAACATGCTGGCAGTCAAGACGGGCAAGGGCCAGGGGCTCGTCGAGTACGCGCTCATCATCGTCCTGATCTCGATCGTTTCCATCGTCATCATGACCACGCTCGGCGGCAGCATCACGAGCGTCTTCTCCCGCGCGAACACCTCGCTGACCGCCCCGTAAGTTCTCGCACACGCGGCGACGCATGCCGCACCAAAGCGACTCGCAGACCACCGGCAACTGCCGGTGGTCTCTTTTGTGGCCTCGGCACCGTAAACCGTCCCTTGCTGAATGATGCGCCAGCGCGACACTCACCATAACTACATCGCATCCAAGTGAGCCATTCTGCCCGCGATCTTGCCGTTGTCCATCTCGTCACACGCACGGCTCGCGTTGCCACTATCTGAAGAGGCACTCGTCTCGCCGCGGAACACCTGAACATCTACGCGCTCGCAACCGCACGGTCTCGGAGCCGCTTCACTCAGCATCACGTAGACCTCGGGAGCACCACCATGGATATCATCCGTTACTACGCCTACCTGCTGGCTTCGAAGACTGGCAAGGGCCAGGGCCTTGTCGAATATGCGCTCATCATCGTCCTGATCTCGATTGTCTCGATCCTCATCATGACGACGCTCGGCGGCAGCATCACGAGCACGTTCTCGCGTGCAAACACGGCGCTGACCGCCCCGTAACCTGCGCCATCGCCGGAACGCCAAGTCAGCGCGGCCTCTCCGGTGCCAACTCCGTGGTTGGGCGGTCCACTCGCAGATTGGGTGGGCCGCTTCGCTTTGCCGGGCTGGCCGGCGGCCAACACCGGCCGGTGCGAAGTCGCCACCCGGGTCGCATAGCCCACGCATAGTTCACCTGGGTGACCAGCGTCGGCCATGTTCCCCACTCTGGGGCGTCTCCCGGCGCGTCACTCTCACGTTCTTAGGTAGCGACAGCCCAAATGCGCGGTGATCGCGCCGCCCGATGCACGAATGCGCGAGACAGACGAACCGGCAGCTGGGGCTGCCGGCGAGGGAGGCAACCATGCAAAACCGGATTCACAGACGAATCGCCAACAAGATCCGGTCCGTGCAGAAGGGACAGGGGCTAGTCGAGTACGCACTGCTACTCGTCCTGATTGCTATTGCGTCGATCACGATTCTGTCGGCGCTCGGCTCGGGTATTTCGGTCTTGTATTCGGTCTCAAACGTATTCGTCGCCCCATGACGAGCGCGTGCACGCACGGGTCGTCGGTATGGCCAGGGTAAGCACGTGATGCTCCGGTCGCCACACTTGCGGCCAGCGGCATGGAAGCCGACGCGGAAGGATAGGACGTAGATGAAGCGACGCGGAGCGCTGGCCTTATTGGCTCTCGGCATCCTGCTGGCGGGTGGTGCGAGCGTGATTGTGCTCGGCATAGCCCGGCAGGCGGGCGAGGCGAGCAGAGCCGTCATTCCCCAGGTCTACGTGGTGATGGCCGCCCGTGAGATCCCAAATGAAGCGGTCGTCACACCGGACGCACTGGTCGTCCGCCCGTTCCCGGCCGAGTTCGCCCCTCCTGGCGCGATCTCGCAGCCGGAGCTGGCTGTGGGCAAGTTCGCGGTCGGGACCATCTACCGAGATCAGATCCTCATGGTCGGCCACGTCTCGACGGGCAAGAAGGCGACGAGCCTTTCGGACCGGGTGCCGCCTGGCCGCGTGGTCGTCTGGCTGCCGATGCCGGACCTACTGGCTGGGCAGATCGGCTTCCAGCCTGGGGACCGCCTCGACATCCTGCTGTCGCTCAAGCTAGTGCAGCAAGAGCTCGGGGAAACGCCGAACGTCGCCAACAGCAGCGGCATGAGCACCCAGACCACGTTGCAGAACGTCGAAATCTTCGCGCTTGGCGAGCAGCAGCAGGCCGGCGTGAAGGCGTCTGAAGGCGGCGTCAGCGCACGCACCGCCCCCAGCACCCAGCCGCTCGCGCTCCTGGTGGACCACCAGGACGCCATCATCATCAAGTACATCAAGGATTCGGGTGGCACCGTCGACCTTGCCCTGCGCTCCTCGGACGAAGAACGGATTGTCCGCACCGACGCCGTCACGGTTGACAGCATCGCCGAGCGCTTCCGTTTCCGCGTCCCCCAAGAAGTCAAGAAGCCCGAAGCGGACCCGCGCCAGGCCTCGCAGGAGCCACGCGCACAGGAGCCACGCCCATGAGCGGTCGGACCTCGCGATTACGCATTCTCGTCCTCCGTGACCCCGGTTTCCAACTCGACGGCCATGAGACGGACATGGGCGCCATCACGCTGATGCTCGAAGAAGACCCGACGCTGAAGGTCTCCGAGAGCGCCGCCGGGTACGGTGAGGCCGCCCGCGCAGCCCATCGCGGCGACGTTGACCTGATCGTCATCGACGAGGTGGCCGGCGACCCGGCGGCCGTTGTCGAACAGTTGGACGCCGCTGCACCGGAGATCCCGGTGCTGGTGCTGCTTGACGCCGACAGCGCGTCGCTGGCCCAGGCGTGCATCCTGGCGGGCGCCCGCGCCTACCTATTCCGGCCGTTCGAGCCGGAGGCGCTCATTGATCTGGTTCGGCGCATCAGCGAGAAGGAAGACCGCCGCCGCCGCAAGAACGCCCCGCAGGGCGGCGCGAAGTCCGGACGCATGATTGCCGTGCACGGGCCGAAGGGCGGCGTCGGCACGACCACCCTTGCCGTAAACCTGGCCGTCGCCATCTACCAGCAGACGGACCTCAGGGTCGTGCTGGTGGACGGCAGCCTGCTCTCGGGTGACGTGGCCGTCGCCATGAACATCGCCAACGAGAACAGCATCGCTGACGTGGTGGCCCACCTGCGCGAGCTTGACGGAGACCTCCTCAACGAGACCGTGCTGAAGCACAGCGCCGGCATCTGGGTCTTGCCCGCGCCGTCCGAACTGGAGCGCGCCGAGGTCATCAACGGCGAAGAGACGACCGCCGTGCTGGCCGCCCTGCGCGCCCACTACGACGTGGTGGTCGTTGATACCGCCTCTCGGCCAGACGAGCATCTGCTGGCCGCCCTGGACCAGTCAGACGTGGTGCTGGTCGTCTGCACGCCGGAGATCGCGTCGCTGAAGAACGCCGCGCGCTTCCTGGCGCTGGCCCACGAACTTGGCTACGGTGACGAGAAGCTGAAGCTCACCATTAACCGCCTCAGTAGCCACGGCTCGATCCCGCTGAAGGACATCGAGTCGAATCTGCGGCACAAGATGGCCTTCGGCCTGCCGTCTGACGGCATCCCGGTCATCGAGGCGCTGAACGCAGGCGAGCCGGTCGTGCTGATGCGTCCGAGCGCCCGCATCGCCCGCGAGATCCGGTCGGTGGCCGGCGAACTCATCACGATGATGGGCCTGAGCGACGAGCATCCGGCAGCCTCCACTGGTGCTGCCCCGCGCGGCAACGTGTTCAAGCGCCTGACGCGCCGCCGCGCGAGCTAGGCCGTCCCAGAGGCAATAACGTGTCCGGCCCATCCCGTCAGCCGGGCCGGACACGTTGGCCGATATGAGCCCCTGCACGGAAGCGGAGCCTGGAAGAGGAAGCACGGACCATGGCGAATCCCATCTTTGAACGGCTCAACGGCGCGCGTGCCGAAACGGAAACCAAGCGCACAAGCGCCTCCCGTGCGGCTGGTGCCTCGAAGGACCAGGGCCAGGCCAACAGTGCCCAGCTCAACCGCACCGACTTCGGCACGCTCAAGTCGCGCATCCAGCGCCGCATCATCTCCGAGTTGGCCCCAGAGGCCGACCTGGGGGGTGTCCCAGGCCGCCGCGCGATTGAGGAGTTGTTCAACGACACGCTGGCCGAAGAGGGCATCCCGCTGCCGCGCCTGGAGCGCACGCGGCTCCTCGAAGCCATCATGGCGGAGCTGCTGTCGTTCGGCCCCATCGAGCCGCTGCTTCGCGACGAGTCCATCAGTGAGATCATGGTGAACGGCCCGGATCAGGTCTGGGTTGAGCGCGCCGGCCAGCTTGAAGAAACGGACGTCAAGTTCGAGAACGACGACCACGTCCGCCGCATCATCGACCGCATCGTGGCACCGCTCGGCCGCCGCTGCGACGAGGCGTCGCCGATGGTGGACGCCCGCCTGCCAGATGGCTCCCGCGTGAACGCCATCATCCCGCCGATCTCGCTGGTCGGCCCCGTCATCACCATCCGAAAGTTCTCGCGCGAAGCCCTGACAATGCAGAACCTCGTGCAGTTCGGGTCGATGACGCCCGAGATTGCCGACTTCCTGGGCCTGTGCGTGCAGGGCTGCCTCAATGTGCTGGTGTCTGGCGGCACCGGCTCAGGGAAGACGACGCTGCTGAACGTGCTGTCGTCGTTCATTCCGGCCAACGAGCGCATCGTGACCATCGAGGACGCCGCCGAACTCCGGCTGCGGCAGCGCCACGTGATCTCGCTGGAGAAGCGAACCGCCAACATTGAGGGCACCGGCGAGGTGCCGATTCGGCAACTGGTCATGAACTCATTGCGGATGCGGCCCGACCGCATCGTCGTCGGTGAGGTGCGCGGCCCCGAGGCGCTGGACATGCTCCAGGCGATGAACACGGGTCACGACGGCAGTATGACCACCCTGCACTCGAACGGCCCGCGCGATACGCTGGCCCGCCTGGAGACGATGGTGATGATGGCGGGTGTGGAGCTTCCCCACCGCGCCATCCGTGAGCAGATTGCGTCGGCCGTTGACTTGATCGTGCATCAGGAGCGGCTGTTCGACGGTTCGCGTAAGGTAACCAACATCGCCGAAGTGCAGGGCATGGAAGGCGACGTCATCATCCTGCAAGACATCTTCCGCTTCGAGCAGGTGGGCATCGTGCGGGGCAAGGTGCAGGGGTCGCTACGCGGCACCGGCGTCCGCCCGAAGTTCGAGTTGAAGCTTGCACGAAACGGCGTGAAGCTGCCCGACGGCATGTTTGCCAGCGGCATCGCGCACCGCTTCGCCGCCGAACCGCGCGCCACACCACCGGTGCGCGGCGGCCACTAGACCATGTGTTGCGCGGAGGGCGGGAGGCCATGAGTTCTGCGGATCTGGCAGCGGTGATCGCCGGCGGTGGCATCTTGATGATGACGTTCGCCGTGTTTCAAATAGCGTCACAGGCGCTGCTTGATACTCGCATGCGCGTGTTCGTCCGCCGTGGCGCGATCACGCAGCAGCCGGTATCGGTGCGCCGCGCCCGCAAGGAATCGAAGCTGGCGTGGGTCGAGCAACTGAACCGCCGCCTGCGGTCGGCCAACTACGCCAAGAAGCTCCAGGGTGACCTGGTGCGGGCCGGCGTGGACATGCAGGCCAGCCGCTTCATCATCGTGCAGGTGATCGGCGCGGCGGCGGCCTTCCTGGCCGTCTGGTACTTCGCCGGGCAGGTGCCCGACTTGAAGGGCATTGGGTCGCTGGCGCTGGGGGTGCCGGCGATGGCGATTGCCTGGTACGTGCCAACTCTGACGCTCAAGTTCCTGGAAGGGCAGCGCCTCGGCAAGCTCGAGAAGCAACTCCCGACGACCATCGACGCAATGGCCGGCGCGCTTCAGGCAGGGTCGAGCCTGAGCCAGGCGATGGAGATGGCCAGCCGCGAGGTTTCTCCGCCCATCGGGCATGAGCTATCCATCGTCGTCCGTGAGATGGCCGTAGGCGTGCCAATGACGGATGCCTTTGCCCGCATGCTCGAGCGTGCCCGGAGCCTCGACCTGGACATGCTCTGCACGGCCATCGCGATCCAGCACCGCATCGGCGGCAACCTAAGCCAGATTCTGCGGACCATCTCGCACACCATCCGCGAGCGCCTGCGGATTCGCGGTGAAATCTCGATCCTCACGGCCCAGCAGCGGATGTCGGGCTACATCGTGAGCGCGCTGCCGGTGCTGATCGTTGGCGCACTGTTCGTCATCGCCCCGACGTACATCATGAAGCTCTTCCAGCCGGGCGTCGCGCGGCTCATGCTCATCATGGGTGTCTTCGGAATGCTGGCGGGCTTCTACGCCTTGCAGCGCATCGCGGATATTGAGGTCTAGCAGCCATGCGACGTGTGCAGTGCGGTTTACTGGCGGCGCAACGGCGGGGCCTGGTGCGCGTGGTGACACGGTTCCTGGCCGGGTTGGCGGCGCTGGCAGTCGCCGCCTTGCTGGTGGTCCTCACCGCGGGGCCAGGATTTGCGGCCGAGACTGCGCCGGGCATGGTCATCCCGCCGGCCCGCCCTACGGTCACCGGCTCCGCGCCGCAGCCCAGCGTGCAGGACGAAGAACTCGTCGTTGAGCAGATTCGGACCGACCGTTACCCGCGAGTCACCGCGCGCTTCACCATGCGCCCCCTGGACGGCCGACCGGCTCCCTACCTGGAACCGTACGACATTGCCCTGCTCATTGAGGGCGGGCTGGTGCCGCCGCTCGAAGTCCACACAGTCGGACGGGTGCCCACGACGAACGTCGGCACCTATGAAGTCGCCTGGATGTCAACGTCTGGCGCTGAGGCGGGCGCGACGGTTCCCGGCAAACTGGCCGTCACGGTCAATGGCCGCACCGAGGTCACGACCGGGTTCTCGTTCATCCGCCCGCAGGTGCAACAGGCAGCCGCCGCCACGGACGTGCGCGTCGCCAACGCTCTGATCCCCGTGCAGCACCCGGACCCCGGCTCGATCAACCAGCCGCTGGCGAACGCGATGGCCGCCGTCTTTGCGGGCACCGCCCTTCTGGCGATTGTGGCCGGCCTGTTGTGGCACGCACACTGGCGGCGCGGTCAGGACCGCCTGGCGATGTGGGTCGGGCGGTCGGCGGAGCACCGCGCGAAGGCGATTGCCCAGAACGGGGGGGGCCGCCGGTCGCTGACGGTGCCGCCGATTGTCCAGTTCTTCGGGCGGCTCGGTGCCAAGCTGGTGCCGTCTGCGCAGGGCGAGCGCCTGAAGCGCAGCCTGCTGCTGGCGGGCCGCCCGACTGCGCAGCACTACACGCGGTTTGTCGCAATGAAGGCTGGGCTTGCCTTCGGGCTGTTCATGGCCGGCTTCTGGCTGCTGCTGCCGCTCGCACCGTTCTCCACCACCATGGTGACCGCCTCGACGATGGCGATGATCGGCTTCATGCTGCCGAGCATCTGGCTGGGCCGCACTATCAAGTCACGGCAGCACTCGATGAAGAAGGCGTTGCCGGACGCGCTCGACTTAATTACCATCGGCGTCGGCGCGGGCCTCGCGTTCGACGGCGCGGTGGCCGAGATCATCGACAAGTGGGACAACGCGCTGACCCAGGAGTTCGGCACGATGCTGGGGGAACTCCGCATGGGCATGGGGCGACGACAGGCCCTGCTCAACCTGGCGGATCGCACCCAGGTTGACGAGATTCAGATCATGGTGAGCCAGTTGGTGCAGGCCGACGAACTGGGCATGAGCCTGACAGACACGCTGCTGACGCTAGCGAATCAGATGCGCCTGCGCCGCCGCCAGTACGCCGAGGAGTTGGCCCACAAGGCCGCCGTCAAGATGCTGATTCCGCTGGTCTTCCTGATCTTTCCGGCGCTGTTCGTCGTGATCCTCGGGCCGGCGGCCGGCGACATGATCGGCTTCATCCAGGGCGGGCCTTAAGGAGTAAGCAGCCATGTCAGCGACGATGCGCGTGCGTAACCTGACCCGCGACCTGGAGCTTGCCGAGCACGCCACGGTGGCTGACAACTTCTGGCGGCGGCTGCGCGGCCTACTCGGGCGCACGGGGCTGCAAGAAGGCGAGGGGCTGGTCATCGTGCCGTGTACGTCGGTGCATATGCTCGGGATGAAGTTCCCGTTGGATGTCCTGCACCTGCACCGCGACGGCACGGTGTTGCGGGCGCTCGCGGATCTCCAGCCGGGCCAGTTCGGGCCGCTGGTCTGGCGGGGGCACCTCGCCGTCGAGTTGCCGGCCGGGACCATCGCCGCAACCGGCACGGCGGCCGGCGACCACATCGCCCTGGAGCCGGTCGCCTGACGGCAGGCGATCCCGTCTGCCCGGCAGCCCCAGCGGCGCGGCCCGCCGAGAACGGGCGCGACGGCACCTTCGTAGGGGCGAATCGCTGATTCGCCCGCGTAGCGCTGCAGGCGCAGGTACGATGGCCCCAGGTGGTCGATGCGCGTGGCGCCGAGCAACGCCATCCCCGTGCGTAACTCCTGGCGCAGCAGCGAGAGCGCGTGCACCAGCCCGTCCTCGCCATCCGCCGCGAACGCCCAGCCCTGAAGCTTGCCGATGCCGACCGCGCCGGCCCCGAGCGCCAGCCCCGTCGCGATGTCAGTTCCGCGCTGGTAGTCGCCGGCCTCGGCAGCCTCGCGGGAGGTCGAGCCGATGCGGGCGAACAGGCTCAGGAACGGCTCGGCGTCAACGCCCCAGACAGCAGCGACCGCGAGGCGTTCGCGGTCGAGCGCGGCCATCAGGCGGCCGTCATGGCTGCGGCCCGGCGCCAGCCGATGTTGTCACGGCTGCCGCCGTACAGCGACTCGACCAACAGCCCTTCGAGCACCAGCTTTCGGGCCAGCGTGAAGAAGGCCGCCGCGCTGCCCGGCTCGAAGCATGAAGCGTCGCCGCGCTCAACCTGGGCGAGCAGCCCGTCCTGCTCAGCCGGCCCGAGGGCGCAACACGGCCGGCCGTCGCAGAGCAGCACCGCGCCTGAGCGCTTGATCCGTTGCGGCAGGGTGCGAAATCCAGCCGGACGGCGGCCCAACGGGCACGGACCGTCACGCGACGGCCAGATCAGCCAGGTCAGACGGTCAGGGCTGCGGGCGGCCCAGGCCCGGAAACGACCGTTCAATCGGGGTCCAGGCGCGGCCGGAGCGCAGGAAATGGTCTGCGCGCAACAGGCCGATGACCGCCAGTGAGTCGGAGATCTCGCCGGTCAGCGCCCGTTGCACGGCCTCCGCGAACGGCAGCCGCCACAAACCCAGTTCCTCGGTGCCATCCGGTTCCGCCTCGCCGTAGGTCAGGTCTTCAGCCAGAAAGACGCAGCCCGTTTCGTCTGACACGGAATTTGACAGGTGCACCTCGCCCAGATAGGTCCAGCGAGCGGCGGTGATGCCGGCCTCCTCGCGCAACTCACGTTGGGCTGCGGCCAGCGGCGTCTCGTGCTTTGCGCCGCCGCCCTCGGGGATCTCCCAGGAATAGAGGTCGAGGGTGTACCGGTACTGCCCCACCAGGAACGTGTCGCCGTTCTCCGCCAGCGCCACCACACCAATGGCCCAGTTCTGAATCTCCACGACGCCGTAGATGCCGGGGTTGCCGTCCGGACGGATTACCTGATCCTCGCGCACCCTGATCCACGGGTTTTCGTAGATCGGGCGCGACGACAGCCGCCGCCACGGATTGCGCTCGTCAGCCACGCGCCGTCCCAGCTACGCGCCGCAAGCTCACGCGGTCCAGCCAGAGTCGAGGTAGCGCGTCGTCCCAACCGTCGAGATGCGGATGCTCCGCTGCTTGCCCGCCAGATCGGCCGACAGCGTCTCACGGGAGACGGCCACGTCGGCGGGGTCCGGGCCACCGAGCAGCGCCTCGGAGAGTACGCGGCCGTCGGCCTGGGGCAGCTGCCCGACCCCCAACAACGCGGCCAGCGTCGGTGCAAGGTCGATGTTCCCAGCCGGCACGTCATGGTACAGACCCGCTTTGACGCCCGCGCCGCTCAACACCAGCGTGTTGTTAATCTCCCACCCGCTGATGCCGCCGTGGCTGGCCGCCAACCCGGTGTCGAGGCCCGCCGAGCGCCCGGCCAGCCCGTACTCGTTCACCGTGTCGTCCCAGGCCAGCGCACACAGGATGTCCGGCGCGTAGGTGCCGGCGATGCCGACGACATCCAGCGACAACGTGCCCGGCAGCGGCGCGCCATCAATCGGCTTCGTCAGGATCACGCCGCTGTGCTCCCAGGCCGCCAGCGCCGCCACCGTCCGCTCGATGAGGCCACGGTCGCCGCTCGGCACGCTGGCGTATAGCGAACCGCCGTTCGCCGCCAGCACGATCTCGCCGGCTGCCAGCGCGTCGCCCAGGCCGGCCCCCAGGAACGGGCCGTCCGAACCGTCCGCCGACAGGCTCGGGGAGATGGTCACGTAGCCGTGGTCTGAGGCCACCGCCACGACCGTCTCGGCCAGCCGGCCGGCCGCGTCGAGCGCCGCCAGCACCTGCCCCAGGTGGGCGTCGGCATCGCGGATCGACGACATGCCGTCTGGACTGCCGAAGCCGCGATGGTGCTGGGTCTTGTCGGGGTCGGTGTGCCAGAACACCAGCAACGTCGGAGCAAGTTCCGGGATGACGTACTGGACGATGGCCCGAGTGAACCAGGCGTTCTGCTCCCGGTTCGGGATCGTGGCGGCCGGCACTGGCCCCAACTTCGCGATGACCGGCTCCAGCGCGTCGGCTGGGCTGGGGACGACCGGGTGCAACAGCGTGTCGCCGGCCGCCACGCGGTCGGCCTCGCGCATCCGCGGGTGGCACAGCCACGCCGAGCCGGGCGACCCGGTACTCACGACGACGGTCCTGCCGCCCGCCGCTCCAATCAGGTCGGCCAGCGCGTCGCGCTCGACGGCCCGGCCGCCGCGCAGTGCCGCCACCGCTTCGAGCGCGCGATGGTCGCCCATGTTGATCGCCTTGCGGGCGTCAACGTCGCGCACGTACAGCGAATTGCCGAGGATGCCATGGTTGGCCGGCTGCGCGCCGGTCGCCAACGACGCCGAGTTGATGCGGGTGACGGTCGGGAAGACGGCGTGGCTGTCGCGGCAGTGCACGCCCTCCTGGGTCAGCTTCCAGAGATTCGGCGTCAACTCAGCCGAGATCAGGTCCGGGCGCATCCCGTCCCAGACCATCAGAAACGCGCGCGCGGCGGCACCCATGCGGCACCCCTCCCCACTGGTATCAACTGGCGAGATCATCATGACTTGAGCGGGTGCGTGGCCGCTCCTCGGCTACTGGTGTGGGCCGGGGCGCGGCCCTCACCTTTGAACTGTCGCTGACGAACAGGCTGCGAGTGAGTGTCAACCCCTGTATTCACAGCCTGCTCTCGACCCACCATGTCATCCTGAGCCTGCGAAGGATCTCCCGCGCCAGCCCGTCTGATCTGGGAGATCCTTCGCTGCGCACAGGATCACATGGATGTAGCGACGCTCCAGACATGTTGCGCGTATGCAACTGTCCTCACCTGAATGCAAGACGGAGAGGGGCCGAGGTGAGGGCCACTCTACTAGGCGAGCAGGACGTACGGCGCTTCCAGGCACTCCTTGACCCGCTGGAGGAACTGCGCCGCCGGCGCGCCGTCCACCACGCGGTGGTCGAACGCCAGGCTCAGGTACATCAGATCGCGGGCAACGATCTGGCCGTCTACCACGGCAGGCCGCTTGGCGATGCGCCCGATGCCGAGAATCGCCGCCTCAGGCGGGTTGACGATGGGCGTGAACGACTCGACGCCGAAGTTGCCCAGGTTGGTGATCGTGAACGTGCTGCCGGACAGCTCGTCCGGCCCGAGGCCGCCCTGCCGTGACTTCGCGACCATGCCCATCAGGTCGCTGTTCACCGCAGACAGCGGCTTCTTGTCGGCGTCTCGCACCACCACCACGAGGAGGCCCTGGTCGTTCGCCACCGCGATGCCGACGTTTACACTCGACTGCAAGAGCAGGCCCGGCTGCTGGCCGTTGCCGCCCTCCTGCCACTGCGCGTTCACGTGCGGGTGCTCCGCCAGCCCGATGGCGCAGGCCTTCGCGATCATCGCATCGTAAGAGAGGCGCGCCCCGTGCCGCTTCTCGAACTCGGGGGCCAGTTGCGTGCGGAAGCGGACCGCCTCGGTCATGTCCACTTCCATCAGGATCGTCACGCGGGCCACGCTGCGCGCCGACGCCGCCATCCGGTCAGCAGTGATGCGCCGCACCCGACTCAACGGCTCGAACGCGCCCGTTGCGGCAGCAAACGCCGGCAACGACGCCGGAGCCTCGGCGGCAGCGGCCGGTGCTGCAGCCCGTGCGTCCACCGCTGCCGTCACGTCCTTCTCGGTGATCCGACCGCCGGGGCCGGTCCCCTTGACCAGCGCGAGGTCAATGCGGTGCTGCGCCGCCAGCTTCTTCGCCAGCGGTGACGCAACGACGCGCTCCGAACCGCTCCCGGTTGCCGGGGCGGATGTCGACGCGGGTGCCGGGGCAGCCGCCGCCGCGCGCACGTCCCGCTCCACGATGCGGCCGTCAGGGCCGGTACCGGTGACGGTCGTCACGTCCACGCCAAGCTCGCCGGCCACCCGGCGAGCGCGCGGCGAGACGGCCAGCCGGTCGCCGGCGGCGCGCGGGGCTGCGGCCGGGGCAGTTGCAGATGCGACGGCACTCGGCGCGGCGGCGACCGGAGTTGCGGCCGGGGCCGGGGCGCTCGCAGCAGCCGGCGCGGGGGACGCCTCAACGGCCTCGCCCGGCTGCGCGATCACGGCGATGGGCGCGCTCACGGCAACCGTCTGGCCGACTTGCACAATGATCTGGCTGAGAACGCCGGAGGCTGGCGCGCCGACCTCAACGGCTGACTTGTCGGTTTCGACGACGAACAATGGCTCCTCTTTGGCAACCGTGTCGCCTGGCTGCTTGAGCCACTCGGTGATGGTGCCCTCTTCCATCGTCAGGCCGAGCATGGGCATAGTCACCTGGTGCGGCATCAGTAGTGTCCCCTCTAGCGTGTCAACATCGACGTGTGGCGACCCATTCTAGCCCGCTGAGACATGGTGACGCCCCACCAGCCGGCAGCACACGTGTCCCCGGATCGCCCATCGCCACTTGTGACGGGTGTTTCATGCTACGCGCCACCCCACCAGCCGCCCTGCCCGGCACACTGCGTTGCGGGGCACGCGGCCCTACCATGACAGCACACGGTGGCGGGACGGAGCGTAGCGATGGATCAGCAAGCGCTCGGGCTGTTTCTCCAGGATCTTTTTGTGCCGGGCACCGGCATGGTCGAGAAGATCGTGCGCCCGGCGGCGGTGTACGTCTTCCTGGTCGTCATGCTGCGGATCGGCGGCCGGCGCGAACTGGCGCAGATGAACGCGTTCGACCTCGTGGTGCTGCTCACGCTGTCGAACGCCGTGCAGAACGCCATCATCGGCGAAGACAACTCGCTGATTGGCGGGTTCCTCGGCGGCGCGACGCTGATCTTGCTGAACCTCGGCGTCAACCGGTACCTGTACCGGCATCGGTCGCTCACGAGGCGGCTGGAGGGCGAGCCGACCGTCCTGGTGCGCGACGGGCAGGTGCTGCATGACAAGCTGGATCAGGAGAGGATCACCGAAGACGAGTTGCTGGCCGTCATTCGGCGGGAGGGCGTGGGGCACGTCAGCGAGTGTGCTGAGGTGCTGCTCGAAACGAGCGGCGGCATCTCGGCACTGCCGAAGAAGCCGGCCAGCCAGGAGTTGGACCCGCACGAACTGATGGCCCGACTGGAGCGCATCGAGCGGCTGCTGACGGCCGGTCAGATATCGAGCGGGCGACCCGACGCACCGGCCGGCCGTCAGCCGGACACCGGCGCGCCGTAGTCGGCAGGGCGGGCCGCACGCCAACGACCGAGCACGTACAGGCAGGCCGAGGCCAGGGCGATTCCGACCAGCAACACCAGCCCGGCTTCCGGCCCGAACGCGCCGCCAGTCACAATCTCCGGCCCGGTCGGCTCCACGGCCAACAAGCCCGAGCCGGGCAAGCCGCTGACCGGGAACCCGAAGATTGGCCCCTGGCTGAAGTTCCAACTCAAGTGCAGCGCGACCGGTAACCACAATTGCCGCGTCACGAGATACGCCTGCGCGAAGAGCAGCCCGGCGAGGAACAGCCCGACCAGCGCCGCCGCGCCGAAGCCGGGATTGAACCCGTGCAGCAGCGCGAAGATCGCTGCCGACCCGATAACGGCCCAGCGGGTGCCGCGCCCCTTTTCCAGCACCTGGAAGAGCCAGCCGCGCGCGAAAATCTCTTCGGAGAAGGCCACCAGCACGAACGTGCCGAAGGAGATCAGCACGGCAGCCGCATCCACCGTGCCAGCACCGACATGCGCCCACCCGACCGCCAGCAGGACCAGCAAGATGCCCAGGAACATGACCGGCCCGAGCGCCAGCCCGACCAGCGAGTCGGCCAGCCAGCCGGGCCGGCGGTGCAGCCCCAGGTCGAGCAGCGCCGGCCCGTCGAACCAGCGGCGCATGATCCAGACGGACAGGACCGTCGCCACCAACGTCGCTGCCGAGACCGCCAGCATCGTAGTGCCGGCGGCGCTCATCAATCCGTTCAACTCGTCATTGGTCACGCTAATCGTCATCGCGCCGCCCGGCCCGGTGACGACCGCACCGCGCCGCTGCATCACCGCCATCAACGTGGGCAGCGCCGCCAGCAGGCCGAAGATTGATACCAGCGTTGACCAGATCGTCATGAACAGGACGACCTGTCTGATAGCCCCGCGCGCCGGCTTCCGCCGCTTCCCTGGCTTCGCCTGCAGTTCGACCTCTCGTCGGTCGCCGGGCGCATCACGAACGGGGTCACGCTCTATTGCACGGGAAACTGCCGCTCCGTCTCGCATAGCACGCCTTCCACCAGTACTGCTTCGTCTGTTGCAGCGCCCCGGTCCGACCAGCCACGCGGCACGCGTTGTGCGCCATGTGGCCGCATGACGATATCTCGATCATAACCAGTGATACGCGAATGGACACGAGGACGATGCGATTTCACCAGTGCATGAAGCGTGCGCGCTACACGCTCTCGGCGGCCAGCGCCGCGCTTTTGCTAGCGGCGTGCCAGCAGGCGACAACCGTGACCACCGGGCAGGGACCAGCAGCCAGCCCGTCCCCGCTGGCTGACACCCGCGCTACGGCCACCATCAATCCGACCTTTACGGTGCCGTTCGGGGCGGTCGTGCCGCCAAGCCCCGCGCCGGCCGGTCCAGGCGGCCCTGGCATCATCGGCGCGCCCGGCGCTGGGAGTGGGGCTGGTGCCGGCGCTGACCTGACCGGCGGAGGCGGCGCGAACGCCGGGGCAGCTGCCGCACCCGGCGCAGCAAGTCAGCCGGGAGCAGCGGGCGCAGCGCCGGGCCTTGCCCCGGCCGGTGCGGCCCCAGCGGGAGCGGCACCCGCCGGCGTCCCTGACCTCTCGACGGGAGCCGGCGCAGGGGCCGGCGCGAGCGGAGCGGGCGCAGCCGGTGCTGGCGCTGGCGCTGGTTTCGGCAGCGCACCCAGCGGCCTCAATCCGCTGCCGGCCGCGCCGGCACCCCCACTGATCGCCCCAGCGAGCGGTTCGTCGTCGTCCGGTGCCGCGGCGGGCAGCCAGCCGGCCGCCGCGCCACCAAACATCCCTGCCATCCCGACGCCGGGCCTACCGCCGACAGCGGTCATCGCGCCGCCGCTGGGCGGAGGCGGGGCGGGCGCTGGTGGCGGTGGCGGTGGCGGCATGCCGGGCATCGGCGCTCCCGGTGCGGGTGGCGCGGGTGCGGGAGCACCGGGCGGACAGGCTGGCGCACCGTAGGCTTACCCCGCACCCCAAACCTGCAACGCAGCCCTCACCCCCCAGCCCCCTCTCCCGCAAGCGGGAGAGGGGGAGTAAGTTCCGCCGGGGCCGCCGCTACTCACCGCGCGCGGCTGCCGCGCCTCGTGACTCGTCACTTTCCACGCATCGACCTACAATGTCGCT
>JBBQBU010000075.1:0-16018 GCA_038318015.1 Chloroflexota bacterium
CAGGCGACGCCGTCACCGGCGCTCGGTCCAGCGTCGGACTCGCGTGCATCCTGGGAACCTGGGGAGCCTGTGGGGTCCAGGGGGGCCGTCATCGGGGTACACCTCGCGCGTCGTCGGGCCTGCCGGGAGTCTAGCAGAGCGACGCGGGGAAGGCAGTCAGCGGGCGTGGCAGGCACGATCTGACGGCGTCACCTGGGGACGGCATCACCCGCGTCTGTAGCGGCGAGGCAGTCTCGCCGCTACCGCCGGGGGCTGCCCGACAGCGGCACCGGCACACGAGCCGGGTCGGCCTGCCAGTCGGCAAGGGTGCGGCGGTGCGCCTGGAACGCGATCTGCTTCGGCAACGCGTCCCGCGCGAAGAATCGGGCGTCCATCGCATCATCCCCCGCCTGGAGCGTGCCGCCAACCTGATGCGCTGCGTAGACGGCGAGGTGCGCCACGTTGCGCGGGTCGTCGGTGCCGAAGTAGAAGCCCCAGAGGCCGTCAAGTTCCACCGATAGGCTCGTTTCCTCCTCAGCCTCGCGCACTGCCGACTCCTCCGCGAACTCGCCGTACTCCACGAAGCCGGCCGGTAGCATCCACTGGCCCAGGTACGGCTCATGTGCCCGCTGCACCAGGAGCACCTTGCCGTCCTCGACGATCAGCAATGCCGCCCCGAGCGCATTCTTGGCGTAGTAGACCCAGCCGCAGGCCGGGCACCGGGGCCGCACGCGCCCGCCACGATCCAGATCGACCGTCTGCGTGCCGCACCGCACGCAATGGCCCGGCCGGTTGGGGTCGGGGTAGCCGCTTGGGTCACGTTGGGCACCGACCCAGTCTGGTGCTGCCTTCGCTGCTTCGTCGCTCACCGGTCACGTCCCGCCCGTCAGAGGATGTGCTGCTGAGATTGTGCCATACCCGCGTCGGCGCTCTGACATGCGCCGGCGGTCGGGCCGGGGCGGGGCAGTGGTGCCGTGCGGGCTAGAGCCAGTCCCTCCGCTTGAAAATCCAGACCGCCGCTCCAATAGCGACGGCTCCCAGCAGAAAGGCGAACGGGTACCCGAATTCCCACCGTAGCTCCGGCATGTTGTCGAAATTCATACCGTAGATGCCCGTTACAATCATTGGGATCGTGAAGATCACCGTCAGCGCCGTCAGCCGCTTCATCGTCTCGTTGAGGGCGTTGTTCTGGAGCGTCAGGTACGAGTCCAGCGCCGTCGAAAGTCGTTCACGCATCGTGTCGATGGTGTCCGTCAACCGCAACGTCAGGTCAACAAGATCCAGGAAGTACGGCGCGACAAATCCCCCGACGTTCGGGTCATCGTGGCGTGCAAGGGCTGTAAACACGTCACGGGGCGGGGCCACTACACGCCGCAGTTCGGTCAGGTCGCGCCGCAGCATCAGCAGTTCTTGGAGCAGCGCCCGGTCAAAGCCCCGGAACAGGCGGTCCTCGATATGCTCGATCCGGCCGTCGAACATGTCCAACAGCGGAAAGTACGCCTCAACCAGCGCAGCGCAGATGCGGTACAGGAGCAGTTCGTGCGGGTGTGGGTCCATCAGGCGCGGGTTTGCCAGCCACCGCTCCCGCACCGATGCCAGCGCCGGCACCGGGTCACGATGGACCGTCACGATGTAGCCCGGCCCGGCGAAGATGGCGACCTGGGAAAGGTGGAGCCTGCGACGGTGCGTCAGTCGCACGGCGAACAGCACCACCATCGTGTGCCCGTCGTACTCGTCCACCTTCGGGCGCTGGTGCGGCAGGCGCAAGTCCTGAATGGCGAGCGGGTGAAGTTGGAGTTCTTCCTGCAAGCGGTCGAGCGTCGCGGCGTCAGGGTGTTCGATGTCCAGCCAGAGAATCCCGCCGTCAACGCCAACTTCGCCGTCAACCGCGTCGAACGGGACATCCGTCCGCAAGACGCCGGCGCGGTAGCACAGCACAATCGGCGTCGGCGTCGAGTGCCGGCGTGGATCGACGGCAGTCTCTTCGCTAGGGAACTTGTCACTGGGAAGCGGTCGCACCCGGTCAGGATACCGGTCTCACGACCGGCCAGTCGAGTCCACCGGTGCCAGGAACATGCGGACATGCCCCACCGTATCAGGGACCGGTGGTGTACCGCACAGTCGTCTCGCCCGCGTTGACCGGCACCGAGATCCAGAGATACCCGCGCGTGGCATCGTAGGCCCACCCTGGGGCGTTCGGGTCCAGGTCGTCAGCCGCTGGCGCCTCAGTTGGGCTGGCCGCGTGCCCACCTGACTGGACCTGCAAGTCGGTCGGCGTACTGTTTTCCTTGACGCGCAGGATCAGGCGTTGTGCCGACGTGCCCAGCGTCACCGTCACGTCGCCGCCCTGCCGCCGCGATTCGACCTCAAGCAGGACGCCTGCATCCGGGCGCAGGGTCCGTTTTGTCTCGCCCTCCGGGTACAGCAACAGCGTCAGCGTGCCGGCCGAGGCTGCCGTGCCGTGCCCGGTCACATCGTCCGACACTTGCATCGGGATGATGGCACCGGCCCGCACAAACAGTGGCGTCTGCGCCAGTGGAACGTTGTGCATGAACGAACTGCCACCCGCCAGCGGCTCTGCGTCGTTCCAGTAGTCGTACCAGCGCGAGCCGGCGGGCAACTCGACGCGGCGGCGCTCGTCGCGCGTCACCATCGGAGCGGCGAACAGGTCTTCGCCGAGTCGATAGTGGCGCTGCTCGCGGCTTGGGTCGCGGATGATTGGCGGGCCGCCCTCGTGTGCCTCGACGCCGAGGCCGTAGAAGTACGGCACCAGTTGGTGGTGCAGTTTCGCAAAGTAGCGGTACGGCGCGACGACGTCCCTCCCCACCATCCAGGGGCGGTGTTCGCCGCGCCCGCCGTTCTCCATCAGCGGACTGAGCGCGCCGAGTTGGGCCCAGCGGATGAACAGCCGGTCAAACCGCTCGCCGGGCCGGTAGCCGCCAATGTCAGAGCCGAGCATCGAATAGCCGGCACCGGCGGACTCCAGAATGTTGTCGAGGGCCTCCTCAATGCCGCGCGGCCCCCAGTCCGGGTTCTGGTCGCCCACCCAGCCGGCCGGGTTCGCATCGACGGGCGCATACTGCGTTCCGGTGTCATACGGCCGCGCCGTGATGATCGCGTCCGGGCTGCGCTCCGCCACGTAGAGATAGAAGGCCCGGTAATATTCGGTGCCGTACTCCCGATTCGTCTTCGGGCCGGCCGCCGTCTGCACGATGTCCGGCAGGTTCCCCTCCGGCGCATCGACCTTCCAGCCGTCGATGCCGTAGGCCCAGGCCTTGTCCATGTGGCTGTACCACCACGCCACGGCGTCGGGGTTGAAGAAATCGACGGCCGCGCCCTCACCCTTGTCCCACTCGTACGTCTGGCCGCCGTCCACCAGGAAGCCTCGGCGGCGCGCTTCCTGGTAATGCGGTGCCTCGTCACGGTCCGGTCCGTCGTTGGACCAGGTGTTGATGAAGCCGGTGGCCCAAAAAATCGCCCGCACGTTGCGGTCGCGCAGACCGGCCATCAAGACGGCCGGGTCGCCGAACGAGGGGTCCATCTCGAACGTGTTGTAGTTGGTCTGCCAGGGGCTATCGATGATGACTGCACCGACCGGGATATCCCGCGAGCGATAGCCGTCGATCAGCGCAAACGTCCCGTCGACGGTGTTCTCTTCGTCTTCCCAGACCCACGGCTCGTAGGCCCAGCGCGGCGTGAGCGGCGGACGCGGGCGTGGCGGCGCCTGGAGCGCAAACGACGAGACGACGCTGCCCACCGGCGTCAGGACGCCGACGGCCAGCACCAGAATAGCTACCAGTGGAACGATCCGAGCGATCAGGGAGATCACCCTGCGAGACATTGACACCCCACGAAGACGCCCCACAACCGGCGCTGTTGCATGATGAAGCGCAGATGACGAACAGTCAGCCGTTACTATAGGGTCGCGGCCCCGACGAAGGCCGCGTATTTCGCCGTGTGAGCGTGCGCCAATCGCATCACGGCGTGCGGCGCTGCCTGGCTGCTGCTGCTGCTGCGTCCGCCATCGCCGGCCCGTCTTCAACTACGATGCTCGGCTGACCGTCCCCATGTGTCGCTGGTCAGGCGGGCCGCCTGCGCGTGAGCGCCGACACGGCCACCGTCGCGACAGTCAGCCCACCGATTCGGAGGACCGATGAGCAGCAATCTCCGCGCCGACCTGGAACGTCTGACCAAGCAGGGCCACGAGCGGGTGGTCGAGTGGCGGCGTGCCGTCCACGCGTGGCCCGAGTTGGCCTTTCAGGAGCACCAGACGGCTGACCTGTGCGCGCAGGTGCTTGCCGAGTTGGGCGCAGACGTGCGGACCAGCGTAGCGAAGACCGGCGTCGTCGGCATCGTCAAGGGGCGCGGGCCAGGCAAGACTATTGCCGTGCGCGCCGACATGGACGCGCTGAGCCTGAATGAGCAGACTGGCCTGCCGTTCGCCTCGAAGAACACGGGTGTGATGCACGCCTGCGGTCACGACAGCCACGTCGCAATGGCCCTGGGGGCGGCCAGCGTCCTGGCAGGCCTGCGCGACCAGTTCGACGGGCAGGTCATGTTCATCTTCGAGCCGAATGAGGAGACGCTCGACAGCCAACAGGAGGCCGGCGCGTACCAGCTTGTGCGCGAGGGCATCCTCGACGACCCGAAGGTCGATCTCGTGCTCGGGCAGCACGTCTATCCCGAGTACCTGACCGGGCAGGTGGCGCTGCGGAGCGGTGTGATGATGACCGGCTACGAGTATCTCGACCTTGCCATCATCGGGGAGACGGCCCACACGTCCACGTCGCACAAAGGCGCGGACGCGATCGTGGCGGCGGCTCAAGTCATCCTGGCGCTCCAGACGATCTCCAGCCGCGAGATCGACCCGCAAGAGTCGGTCATTGTGCACATTGGCACGATCCAAGGCGGCGACCGGCGCAACATCTTGGCCGACCGCGTGGAACTGACCGGTACGGTCCGCATCTCGGACCAGGCGCAGCGGGCCGGCCTGCGCGAGCGCATCGAGCGGGTGGTGGCCGGCGTAACCTCGGCCCTGCGCTGCACCTACGAGATGGAGTACCGACCGGTCCTGGCGGCCGTCATGAACGACCCGGAGTCGACGGAACTCGTGGGCGGCGTGGCGCGCGAGTTACACGGCCCCACCGGCGTCTACTGGATGCCGATGCCCCGCCCGACTGCTGAGTCGTACCACGTCTACGGCGAGGGCCGGCCGGCCGTCTTCTGGTTCCTGGGCGTCGGCAACCACGAAAAGGGCTGGGAGTACGCCTCCCACCATCCGAACTTCATGCTGGACGAGGACGCGATGGAGCACGGTGTTGCGGTGCTGGCGGGATCGTGCCTGCGGGCGCTTGGGGCGTGGTGAACAGTTCGGACGGAACGCGGCCGGAGAGTTTGTGCAGTCTGCACGTTGCCGGTGCGGCGTCAGGGCCGATATCCTCCGCAACTGACCTGTCCTTCCTGGTCATGCTCCAGGTGAGGATTCATGGAAGGAGCAAGAACGCCTGTGGCAGATTCCTCCGGTTTTTACAAGGCTGAGTACATCTGGGTGGACGGCACCCAGCCGACGGCAAAGCTGCGCTCGAAGGCCAAGATTCTCCCGATCGGCAAGGAGCCCGACACGTGGGGCTTCGACGGTTCCAGCACCCAGCAGGCGACGGGCGACCGTTCGGACTGCGTGCTGAAGCCGGTGTTCGTCTGCCCCGATCCGATTCGCGGCGGCGAGAACAAACTCGTCATGTGCGAGGTCTTCCTGGTCAGCGGCGAGCCGCACCCGACCAACACCCGTGCCGCCTGCCGTGAAGTCGCCGAGAAGTACGTGAAGCACGACACCTGGTTCGGCCTGGAGCAGGAGTACACGTTCTTCGACGGCATCAAGCCGCTGGGGTGGCCGGATAACGGCTTCCCGGCTCCGCAGGGCGGCTACTACTGCGGCGTGGGCGCGGACGAAGTGTTCGGCCGTCCGGTCGTCGAGGCGCACCTTGAGAACTGCCTGAAGGCCGGGCTTGCGATCTCGGGGATCAACGCCGAGGTGATGCCGGGTCAGTGGGAGTTCCAGGTTGGCCCGGTGGCGGCCCCAGAGGTCGCGGACCAACTGTGGATCGCGCGCTGGCTGCTCTACCGCACGGCTGAGGACTTCCCGACGACCTCTGGCAACAACGTCTCGGTTCGCCTGGACGCCAAGCCGGTGAAGGGCGACTGGAACGGCGCGGGCTGCCACACCAACTTCTCGACCGTTGAGATGCGGGAAGCCTACGAGCCTTGCATCGCGGCCGCCGAGGCGCTGGGCACCCGGGTTGACCTCCACATCGCCAACTACGGCGACGGCATCGAGGAGCGCCTGACGGGCCACCACGAGACGGCTTCGTACAAGGAGTTCTCGTACGGCGTGTCGCACCGTGGTGCCTCGATCCGCATCCCGTGGCAGGTTGCGGTTGACAAGAAGGGCTACATTGAGGACCGGCGTCCGAACGCGAACATGGACCCGTACCTCGTGACCAGGCTGATCGTCGAGACGGTCTGCGGCGTGGCCGACGGCGACCTCCCCGGTAAGAAGTAGTCGGGCGGGCGCGCCACCGGCGCACCCGTTCGCTTGACAACACGAGGCCTCGGCACGCATGCGTGCCGAGGCCTCGTGGTATCTGGTGCGCGGTCTCCGCTCTCCGTATTGGGGCCGAGCATGCGGCGTAGTCTCCGCTGACTACCTCCCTCAGCTACGTCGAGTCCCGACGGCCGGCGTGGTGTCAAGCACTCCCCCCTGATGACGCAGGATCGGTTCAGGCCGTTTGTTCTCCTCCTGTTTGCGGTTGAGGAGGCGTGTGCGTTGTTCGGCAACACGGCCCCCTGCGGCGAGCGCCATCGCGGCGAAGATCAACGCCGCCGCGACAGCGAACGTGATCCGCATGCCGGCTGCGACGGCCTCGGGTGCCAACGCCGTGATGTCACTCGCGCCCGATGCGAGCGCGAACACCGCGCCCATCACCGATGCACCGGTGATCAGCCCGAGGTTACGCGAGAGGTTGAGGATGCCGGACATGACGCCCCGTCTGTCCGGCGAAACGTCCTTCATGACGGCGGTGTTGTTGGCGGTCTGAAACAGCGCATAGCCCAGGGTGATGACGACGATGGGGACGACGTAGCCGAGGATGCCGAACCCCGACGAAATCACGGAGAGGCAGACGGAGCCGGCGGCGATCGCAGAAAGCCCACCCAGGGTCATGCGCTGCGCACCGACGCGGTCCACCATGCGGCCGGTCGGCACGGCGGCCAGCGCGACGACCAGCGGGCCGATTGACATGACAATCCCAACAAGAGCCGGGTCAAGCCCGAGACCATGCGACAGGTAGAATGGCCCGACCACCAGGGTTGCCATCAGCACCGTCGTGACCAGTGCGCTCATGGCGAAGCCAGTGCTGAGGAGCGGATCGCGGAACAGCGCCGGTCGGATGAGCGGTGAACCTACCTGTGTTTCGGCAATGACGAAGCAACCGACGCCGGCCAGCGCAGCCAGCAGCAGCGCCGCGTTGAGCATCCCGAAGTGGCCACGACCCATGGTCATCGCGAGCGCGTATGACGTAAGCGTCAACGCCAGGAGCAGCGTCCCGAGCATGTCAAACCCGGTTCGCTCGGCCTTCGGTGCCTGACGAACTGCGGGAACGCACCAAGCGGCCAGGAAGAAGGCCAAGATTCCCAGTGGCACGTTGATCAGGAAGATGGCCCGCCAGCCGAGCCCCGAGATCAGCGCGCCGCCCAGAGATGGGCCAAGTGCGGTGCCAAGAGCGGACATCGTCCCCAGCAACCCCATGGCGCTGCCGACTCGCTCCTTCGGGACCGTCTCACCGACGAACGCCATGCTGAGCGCCAGGAGGACGGCCGCCCCTAGACCCTGCGCGGCGCGTGCGGCGATCAGCAGCCAGAGCGTGGGCGCGACGCCGCACAGGATCGACGCGCCCGTGAACAGCACGATGCCGCCGAGTAACAGTCGCCGTCGCCCCATCATGTCGCCAAGGCGCCCAACGCTGACAATCAGGGCGGTGGTGGTGAGCAGGTAGGCGAGGACGATCCACTGAACCTCTTGGAAGGCGGCCCCGAACGCCTGCGTCAGGGTCGGCAAGGCGACGTTGGCGATGCTGGTGCCGAGTGCAGGCAGCAAGGTCGTGAGCGACAGTCCGGCCAGCGCCAATCGCACCGAGGGCGTCCATCCCGACGCTCCGACCTCCCGCGCAGTTCGTTCGTGCTCGCCATCCCTGCGGATCTCAGATAGTGTCTTCATCAAGGTGAGCCTTTCGCAGGAGGCCGACGATCTCGCCCGCCTCTGCTTCCGTGAGGTTGCCAAAGAAGCCTTCGACCATCTTCGTCTTGAGCTTCGCGATGTCCGTGACGGCCCCCGTACCTTTGGCCGTCATGCGAACGACGTTCGTCCGCTTATCGGTCTCGTGCTTGCAACGCTCGATGTATCCCCGCTGCTCCAGGCTCTTGAGCGCCCGACCGGCGTTGCTCCTGTCCACGTTCAGCATGTTGGACAGTGCGTCCTGGGTCGCCATGCCGCGTTCCTGGCGCAGCAGCGTGAGCAACCGCGCCTCCGTGTGATTGAACCCCAAGGTGGAAAAGTAGCGTTCGGCTGTCTGATACCGGCGGCGAGCCAGGACGCCAATCAAATCAAACAGTGCGAGGACGTTTCCCACGGCATGCTCCCCCAAGTCGCCAAACCTTCGTGCGCCAATCATATGCGTGCGCACGCATATATTGTAGTCTGGGTCGGCGTGCTGATGCAAGGTTCTGGTGTGCGAGGCGCGGGGCACGCGGTCGGCGCACAGGAACGCCCCGGCACGGGTTCGGGCCGGGGCTCCATGTCTTCGTCATCCTGCCCCTCCCTCGCGCAATGCGGGCAAGGGGAGGCACCGCGGAGGGGCGCGATTCGTCGCGCCCGGCGGCAGGACAAGGGTGCGGTGTGTCGCGCCGTCTACGAGGCGGAGCGGCGCTTGCGGCGCTTCTGGTTCACGAAGTCCACCAGGATGTACTCGCCAAGTTGCTCCGGCGACGAGTAGAACGCCCGCCCGTTGTTGATGCGCGTCATCTGCTCCACGAAGCTGAGCAGGTATGGCGTGCGCTCCAGCATGAACGTGTTGATGGTGATGCGCTCGCGCGTGCACCGCTGCACCTCGCGCAACGTTTCTTCGATGGTGCGGCGCGTCGGCGGGTAGTTGAACTCGGAGCGGCCGTTCTCCAGGTGGGCGGTCGGCTCCCCATCCGTGATCATGATGATCTGCCGGGTGCCGCCCTTGTGCCGGGCCAACAAGTCCCGCGCCCGCATGAAGGCGTGGTGCATGTTGGTGCCGTACTCCCATTCGTTGCAGGTGAGCGACGGCAGGCTCTCTGGCGTGATCTGGTGGGCCAGCGCCGAGAAGCCGATGATGTACAGGTTGTCGCGCGGATACTGCCCCTTGATGAGCGAGTTGAGGGCCATCGCGACCTTCTTGGCCGCCGTGAAGCAGCCCCGCAGGATCATCGAGCGGCTCAGGTCGATCATCAACACGGTCGAGGACTGGGTGTTCAGTTCGGTGCGGTAGACTTCGAAGTCGTCGGGCGTCAGCTTGACCGGCGAGCCGACTCCCTGCCGCTCGACGGCGTTCATCACCGTGCCCTTCAAGTCGAGCAGGAACGGGTCGCCGAACTCGTAGATCTTCGTCTCGTCGGTGCGGTCGCCGCCGGTGCCGCGATGATCCGTCTCGTGGCGGCCGACGCGGTCGCGCTTCAACTGTTGGAAGATGTCACGCAGCGCCTTCTGCCCGATCTTGCGGATGGCGCGCGGCGTCAGCTCATACTGGTCGCCCTTCTTCTCGATGTAGCCGGCATCTTCGAGCAGTTTCCGTAGCTGCTTCAACTGGTCGAGCGCCTGCCCGGCCTCGTCGCCCAGCAGCCGCGCAAGTTCCTCCGAGTCCACGGCGTTCAGGTCGGAGGTCGCTTCGGCCTCGTGCAGTTGCCGCTCAACGCGGTCCATCGACTGCAGGTCGTCCATCATCTTCATGGCTTCCTGCAACGACATCGGCTCGTCGCCTCGGAACGAGTACCGCTGGCGCATGTCGCCCATCGGGGACAACTCTTCCAGGTTCATCGCCAGTTCGCCAAGCTCGCGGCGAAGCTCCGGGTCCTGCAGCGCGGCGTTCATCATGTCCTGAAGCTCGCGGCGCTGGCTCGGGCTCATGCTGTCCATCAGGGACTGCATCTGCGCCATCTGCTTCTGAAGCTGATCGACAAGCTGTTCCAGGTTCTCGGCACCGGGGAACATCTGGCCGTACTGTTCCATGAAACCGTCGAAGTCGGGGTTGCCGCCTTCGGCCGCCTCGCGGAGCATCTGGTTCAGGTCAGAGAGCATCTGCTTCATGCCCTGCATCGCGCCCGGCGACGTGTTCTGGATCGCCTCCTGCATCCCCTGGAAGGTGGATTGCATCATCTGCTGCTTGAGGCTGTCCAGCAACTCCTGGAACTGCTGGCGGGCGTCCGGGTCCATGAAATCGTAGTCGGACAGGCTGCGAATCTGGCCGGGCATGTCGGGCGGCAGTTGGTCAAGCTGCTGGCGCTTCTGCTCGGCCATCTTCTCCAGCATCTTCTGGAAGCCGGCTTGCTCGTCTGGGTTGTCGCTGGCCGCGATCTTGTCGCGGCCCTCCTGCACCCGTTTCTCGATGCCCTCGCGCTCGGTCTTCAGGACGTTCTCGAGCTTCTCTTTCAGGTCGCCCAGTACGGACGACATGTCGTAGCGGTCCAGGTTTTCGCGGCGCTGCTGACGGAGCTTCTCCATCAGGTCGCGGAGGCCCTGCATCTTCTGGCCGTCCTGGTTCTCCGCGCCCCGCCGAAGCATCTTCTGGAGCGCCCGCCAGAGGTCGCCGTTTTCGAGCAGATCGTCGGACATCGCCTCCATCAGCTCGTCGGCGTCCAGACCGAACGGCTCCTGCGAGCCGTCCCACTGCGAGTAGCGCGTAAGCATCGGTGCGCTCCTGATACTCTGCGGCTGTCGCCTTGTGGAACCCTCACCCCTACCCCTCACCCGCGCGCGGGCGAGGGGTAGGGGTGAGGGTTCTGCGTACTGATCGCTCGAAGGCAACAGTAGAAGGATGGCGGTACGAAAAGGAAGGGCTACCGGCGGAAGTCGAAGCGACTGCGGCCGCTGCCGGACACACGCGACTTGTTCAGCTTGCGGTGCAAGTGCAGCCCCTCAAGGATGAACTCCATCGCGGAGGCCACCAGCGCCGGGTTGCCCGATGCCCCGAGCCGCACGATGGCGTTCGTGAGGCCGCCGACCTCGCCTGCCTGCGCCATGTACTCCAGCGAGGACATGGTGTTGGAGACTTCGACGCTCAGGCCGCGCTGGAAGTTCGCCAGCAGTTCGTCAAGCTCGTCCATCGAGAAGTAGCGGTTGAACACGGTGAGCGTCGCCCGCTGCACCAGCCGATCCACGATCTTCTCTTCGGTCAGATCGCCGACGGATTCAAGCTCGATCTTGCCGCCGGTGGTCGCCAGCAAGGCCGTCAGGTCGCTGACGCGGGGGGCCACCTGCTGCTCGCGCAGGCGGATCGAGCGCCGCAGAGCGTTCGCCAGCATGCTCTCGTAGTTGCAGATCGAGACCCGCACGCTGACGCCAGACCGCTGCGAGATGTCGGAGCTTCGCCGCGCCTGGTGCGTGACCTCGGCAACGATCTCCTTCATGTAGTCGGGCACCACGGTGTCGAAGCCGGAGCCGGCGAAGGCCTCGTGCTCCTGCTCCATGATGTCGATCTCGTGGGGGATGGTGCGCGGGTAGTGCGTCCGAATCTGCGCGCCGAAGCGGTCCTTCAGCGGCGTGATGATCCGCCCGCGATTGGTGTAGTCCTCGGGGTTGGCGCTGGCGACGATGAACAGGTCCAGATCGAGGCGGATCTTGTAGCCGCGAACCTGCACGTCGCGCTCTTCCATGATGTTGAGCAGGCCGACCTGGATGCGCTCGGCAAGGTCGGGCAGCTCGTTCAGGGCGAAGATGCCACGATTGGTGCGCGGGAGCATGCCGAAGTGAATCGTCAGCTCATCCGAGAGGTAGCGGCCCTCAGCGACCTTGATCGGGTCCACCTCGCCGATCAGGTCGGCCACGGTGATGTCAGGCGTCGCCAGCTTCTCGCCGTAGCGCAGGTCTCGGGTGATCCAGCCGATCTCGGCGTCGTCGCCCTTCTCCGCGATGGCCTGGTGGCCGGCGGCGGAGATCGGCGCGAGCGGGTCGTCGTTCACCTCTGACCCGAGCAGGACGGGCACCTCCTCGTCCAGCAGGTTCACCAGGGCACGCGCGATGCGAGTCTTGGCCTGTCCGCGCTCGCCAAGAAAGATGATGTCCTGCCCGGCGAGGACGGCGTTCTCAATCTGCGGCAACACCGTCTCTTCGTAGCCAACGATGCCGGGAAAGATCTCCTCCCCGGCGGCGATCTTCCGGATCAGGTTCGCCCGCATTTCCTCCTTCACGGAGCGCGGGCGGTATCCCGACGCCTTCAGCTCTCCGACGGTGGTAGGTCGAGCCATGCGTGCTCCTGTCTGGGCCATGCGGCCGATAGGCTGCCGTCAGCCGTGGTGGGGCGGCAGCCGGTGGTGCGAAACATCAGGCGATCACGTGGAACAGCACTCGGGGGCTGGATTGAGGATGGCAGGTTCTCTGATAACCTGTCAATTTGATGGCCAAAACCGAACAAAACGCGCGGCGCAACAGGGAGCCGGTACCGTGGCTAGCGGGTGAGGCGGCCTGTCCGCACGGTGCTGGCTTCTGGCAGGATACGGACGCGCCGGCCGTGCAGGCGCACGCGGCCCTCGGCCCACAGGCGCACCGCCTCCGGCAGCGCAATGTGCTCCTCGGCCAGGATGCGCGCCGACAGCGTGTCCTCGGTGTCGTCTTCCAGCACCGGCACCGCCCGTTGCAGGATGATCGGGCCGCCGTCCACGTCGTCCGTCACGAAGTGGATCGTGCAGCCGGCCACCTTGACGCCGTGCGCCAACGCCTCGGCCTGTGCATGGAGCGTCTTGCCGAAGGCCGGCAGCAGCGATGGATGCACGTTCATCATGCGGCCGGCGAACTCGCCCACGAACTCGGCCACCAGGATCTCGTCAAGGCCCGCGCAGACGATCAGGTCCACGTCGGCGGCCAGCAGCGCGGCGCGCATCCGCTCCTGGCGGGCCGCCCGCTTCGGGTAGCGGACGCGGTCCGCGATCACCGTGGGGATGGCCCGCGCGTGGGCGTGGCCGATGCCGCCGGCGTCCGCCCGGTTCGAGATCACCAGCACCACGTCGGCCGGCACGTCGCCGCGCACGATGCCCTCCAGCAGCGCCAGCAGATTGGAGCCGCGCCCCGAGATCAGCACGGCCACGCGCGGCGGCCGGGTGCTTGGGTCAGACGGGCGCGCGTACGTCACGGCGCGCCGAGCAGCCGCACGCGCGGGCCGCCGCTGCCGTCGTCAGCGACGATGCGGCCGACCGGCAGGGCGTCCGGGGCCAGTTGGCGCACCGTGTCGGCGTCGGCCTGGCCGGTCACGAAGACCCAGCCCAGGCCCATGTTGAACACGCGCGTCATCTCGTCGAAGCTGACACCGCCCTGTCGCTGGATCAGGTCGAAGATCGGCAGCACCGTCCACGATGCCCAGTCGATTTCGACGCCGATGCCCTCTGGCAGCATCCTGGGAATGTTCCCCTCGAAGCCGCCGCCGGTGATGTGCGCCATGCCCCGGACGACCTGCGCGGCCAGGAGCGGGCGCATCGTCGGCAGGTACGAGCGGTGCGTCGCCAGCAGCGCGTCGCCCACCGAGCCGGGCAGGCCGGGGTAGCCATCTTCGAGCGGCAAGTCGGCCAGCACCTTGCGCGCAAGCGTGTAGCCGTTGGTGTGCAGGCCGGTAGACTCCAGCCCCCAGACGAGATCGCCAGCCTGGATGCGCGAGCCGTCCACGATCTGGTCGCGCTCCACCACGCCGACGATGAAGCCGGCCAGGTCGTACTCGTCGGCGGCGTAGATTTCCGGCATCTCGGCCGTCTCGCCGCCGACCAGCGCACAGCCGTTCTCGCGGCACTCGGCGGCCATTCCGGTCACAATTGCCGCGAGCCGCTCCGGCACCAACTTGCCCATCGCGACATAATCGAGGAAGAAGAGCGGCTGCGCGCCCGACGTGAGGATGTCGTCAATGCAATGCGCCACCAGATCGCGCCCGATGGTGTCGTGGCGGTCCAGAGCGATGGCGACCTTCAGCTTGGTGCCAACGCCATCCGTGCTGCTGACGAGGACCGGGTCGCGCAGGCTAGTGCCCAGCGCCACCAGCCCGCTGAACGCTCCGAGGTCGCCCAGGACGCGCGGCCCGTTCGTGACACCGGGGCCGCTGGCAGCGGCAAGCGCGCTCCATGTCGAGCGCACTGCCGGCTTGATCAGATCAACGGCGCGCTCGCCGGCCGCGATGTCAACGCCGGCCTGCGCGTACGCCGACGCTACCGGTGCTGCCGGCGTCTCTGGGCGCGTGTCGGTCATGGTCGTTCCAGCACAAACTTGCCCTGATCCGTCTCGATGGGCAGCGGGTAGCGCCCGTGGAAGCAGGCGTTGCAGAGGGTACTTTCTGGCAGGCCGATGGCCTCGACCAGCCCTGCTTCGCTGAGGTAGCCAAGCGAGTCCGCGCCGATGTGGTCGCGAATCTGCGGCACCGTCATGTTGGCGGCGATCAGATCCTCGATGGAGGCGGTGTCCACCCCGAGGTAGCAGGGCCACATCATCGGCGGTGACGAGATCCGCATGTGGATCTCGCGCGCGCCGGCCCGCCGAAGCTGCTGCACCACGCGCGGCGTCGTCGTCCCGCGCACGATGCTGTCGTCTACCACCACCACGCGCTTACCGCGCAGCACTTCGGGCAGCGGATTGAGCTTCAGAGCGACGCTGCCGCTGCGCTGTCCCTGGCTCGGCTGGATGAACGTGCGGCCGATATAGCGATTCTTGACGAACCCCTCGCGGATCGGCAGGCCCGACTCGGCGGCGTAGCCGATGGCGGCGGGGATGGCAGCGTCCGGCACCGCGATCACGAGATCGGCGTCGATGGGGTGTTCGCGGGCGAGTAACTGCCCCATACGCTCGCGGACGGCGTAGACCAACTTCCCGTCAATGATGCTGTCTGGGCGGGCAAAGTAAATGTGTTCGAACGAGCAGGCCGCCCGCCGGGGAAACCCGACCATCGGCAACGACACCGGCGCACCAACGCGCAGACCGCCCGCTGTCGCCTCGGGCAGGGAGTTGAACTTCTCGGTGTGGACGCCGTGTTCGTCAATGCGGATCATCTCGCCGGGGTCGATCTCGCGGATGAAGCGCGCGCCGATGGTGTCCAGCGCGCAGCTTTCCGATGCCACGACCCAGCCGCCGCCGTCGAGCCGACCCAGGCAGAGCGGCCGAATCCCAAGCGTGTCGCGCACGGCGTAGAGGGCGTCGCGGGTCAGGAGCGTCAGGCAGAAGGCACCGGCGAGGCGCGGCAGCGTCGCGCGGAGGCGTTCAAGCCAGTCGTCACCGTCGGCGTGCGCGACAAGGTGCCCCAGGATCTCGGAGTCGGTCGAGGAGGTCGGGGTGATCCCGAGCCGTGCCAGTTCGTTGCCGAGCGATGGCGTATTGGTCAGGTTGCCGTTGTGTCCCAGCGCCAACTGCCCCAGGTTGCTCTCGATCGTCAGCGGCTGCGCGTTCTCGACGCGGCTGGACCCGGTGGTCGAGTAGCGAGTGTGCCCGATGGCCGCGAAGCCGGTCAGCCGCTCCAGGGCCGGCTCGTCGAAGACCTGCGCGACCAGCCCCATACGGGTGTGGACGTTGAGGTTCACGCCATCCGTGGTGGCGATGCCGGCGCTCTCCTGGCCCCGGTGCTGTAAGGCGTACAGCCCGAAGTAGGCGAGCCGCGCCACGTCCTCGTTCGGTGCCCAGACACCAATGACGCCGCAGGCCTCGCGCATCCCAGTAGGTTTGTTCATGTCGTCCGCTTCGCTCCACGCACCTGTTTGGCTATGGCGCATCAGTCGTTGACTC
>JBBQBU010000076.1:0-15963 GCA_038318015.1 Chloroflexota bacterium
CTTCGCCGGACTTTTCCCCCAGTTGGGCACCCCGGCTCGCCCGCCCAAACCACGCGGAAAATCGCCAGGCCGACCTCCGGGCCATGCTCCAGGTCCCCGCTCTCGCCATCCGGTCGTCCGAAGACGACCGAAACGGGCGGCCTAACGAACCACTTCACCTTCGAGATTGTCCAAACTACAGATCTCAGGTCCAGGTCATTTGTCCAGGTACGTGCGCAGGCGCTCGTGGGACGCCGCCGAACGACCGACGCGATGCGTCAGGAGCCGCTGACGCCCGCCTTGTCAAGGACGCTCGCCTCGGCGAAGATCGGCACACGCGCCCGCAGCGCCAGCGCGATGGCATCGCTCGGCCGCGAGTCGACCTCAACCTGCCGGTTGTCGGTGTTCATGACGACCTTCGCATAGAAGGTTTCGTTGCTGACGTTGTTGACCACGACGCGGCTGACGTTGCCGCCCAACTCGCGCACCAGCGAACGCATCAGGTCGTACGAGGTGGGCGGGTCGATCTTCGGGCGGGCGCGGGATTGCATGGCGCTGAAGTCCACGACAATCGCCAGTGCCTCGCTCTGCCCCACCGACATCACCAGCCGGCGGTTGCCCGCCTTCTCTTTCAGCACCAGCGTGATCTGATCGCTACCGCTGCGACCGGCACGGATGTCCTCTACCAGCATTTCCCGGACATCCGTACTGGTCGCACCGGCGGCGGCCGGCGTGACGCCCGGCAGTCGCAACATGCCCTGCGACGCCAGCCCGAGGGCCGCCCCCAGCATCAGCCCGACCAGCAGCAGCGAGGTGACCCAGCGACGGACGATGCCTACCACCATGCCGCGAACGAGACGCTTAGCGACGTGACCGACGACCACGGCAGGATCCTCCCGACGGGAGCGCGCAACCTGGAGCGGGCCATCTGCACCGCTCGTGAACACACTCGTGACATCCTACCACGCCGCACCAGCCCCCGGGATGCGTTAGGTATCGTCGCGCGGCATCGCAGGAGGCTCAGCCATAATGCGCGTTGGGCACGGTGGGTACGCTTGGCCGCCGAAGCCCGCAATTGCCAGCGCGCGAGCATGGTCCAGCACAGTCCATGCAGCCCGACCCCGACAGCCCGGCCTGCGGAGGATTCTTGTGGCAGAGCGTCTCGACCTTGTTGACTATCACATCCACACCGCCCGCTGCGGCCACGCCTTCGGCGATATGCAGGCGTACGTCGAGCGGGCGGTGCAGCTTGGGCTGCCGGAGATGGGCTTCTCCGACCACATCTTCCTGTACTGGCTCCCGGAGGATCAACGCGACCCAGAGCTTGCCATGCCGGAGGAACAGTTCGACGCCTACGTGCAGGACGTGCAGCGCCTCCAGCACGCCTACCCGGAGATTGCGATTCGGCTCGCGGTCGAAGCCGACTTCATCCTGGACGCTGAGTCTACGCTAAGGTCGGTTCTGAGCCGCTATCCGTGGGACTATGTGCTGGGCAGCGTCCACTTCATCGGAGATTGGGGCATGGACGACGGCCGCTACCTGGACCAGTACGATACCTGGGATATCGACGAACTGTACGAGCACTACTTTGGCCTGATTCTGAAGGCGGCGAACAGCGGGCATTTCGACACGATGGCGCACCTGGATCTGGTGAAGAAGTTCGGGCACCGGGCGCGCAAGGATCTGGCGGACCTGTACGGCCGCGTGGCCCGAGGATTGGCGCAGGCGGGCGTGGCGATTGAGGTGAACACCGCCGGGCTGCGCAAGCCGGTCGGCGAATTGTACCCGCACCTGGACTTGCTGACGGCTTGCCGCAAGGCTGGGGTGCCGGCGACGCTCGGGTCGGACGCACACGCGCCGGAGGAAGTGGCGCAAGACTTGCCGCTTGCCATCCAACACTTGCATGCGGCCGGCTACACCCGCATCCTGACCTACCAGAACCGCCGCCGCGACTGGAAACCGATCTAACTGGCCCGCTCTGGCCCGGTACCCACGCGAGCCAGGCCACGCAGGCCAGCATATGGGCCAACATGAAGGGAGCGGCTCATGTCGTTCAGGTGGCTTGCAAGCTTGCTCGGCGCGAAAGCAAACACAGACGGGAAGATCGGGAAAGTCGGTATCCGACGCCGTGCCGCGCCGCAAGCCCAACGCGCCCTCGCCAACGAGATCGGTGCCCACGCGCTCCCGGTGCGGCGCATCTGGGTCCGCGATGTCAACGTGGACGGCACGCGCCAACGAACGGTGATCGTACGGGTGGACCCGCGCGGCAGGCGCGACATTGAAGCGTGGCTAACGGGACCGGAAGCGGGCGGCGACGCCCAGGTCTTCGGGCCGGCGGTGTTGGCGACGACAGACGGCACGGTCCCGGAAGGCACGAGGGACAGCGACGCGACGCTGACCACGAAGACCTCATGGCTGCTGCTGACGCACGCGGACGAGGCCGTCCTGGTGGGGGCAGTCGTTAGCGACGCGGACCCGACGGCCGCCCGCCGCTTCAACCTGCGCTTTGACGCCGACGCCGACCGCCCCAGCCTGGAGGCGCTCGCCCGGACCGACACGCTGGCGTTGCTGGCCGCCCCGTTGCGCTGGGGACCGGACGGCGAGATCGCGTCGCCGCACGTCTACTTGCCGGTCGATGGGGCACCCCTCCGCGACTTCCTTCGGGAGCGACCGACGGCCGTCGTGTAACCGCGCCGCGGCACTAGCGCAACCGTACGGAACGGGCTTGCCAGCGGCAAACCCCTACGAGGACCGAAAGGTCCGCCACGTCGTTGTCCCCGACCATCCATGACGCCGTTTGCTGCCGCGCGATCAGCCCCACCTCAAACACCGTGATCGCCGCCGTGCTGGCGTACTCCTGCGGCAGATACGTCACCTGACGGCGCAGCGTGCACCAGTGGTCAGACGACGTGACCTCGCGGTCGTCGAACCAGAGGCGGCCCTTTGCCTTCAGCAGCCCGGCGATGCACTTCAGCAACGTGGACGTGCCCGCCGCGTTCGGACCGACCAGCCCAACGACATCGCCGGGCTGCGTCCCGGCCAGCGTGACCCCTTGAGAACCGGTGCGCTCCCATACCTGAACGTGAAGCCCTCAACGCGGATACTCATGACCACAACTGCCTTCGTCGGCTGAAGATCAGCGCAAGGAAGGATGGCACGCCGATCAGCGCCGTGATGATGCCCACCGGGATAATGACGCCCGGCAGAATCGACTTACTCACCAGGGAGGTGGCGGCCAGCAGCACCGCCCCGCAGATGGCCGAGGCCGGCAGGAAGCACCGCTGCTGACGCGCTGCCACCGAGAGAGCGCGCGACGAAGAACCATGAAGAGGATTCCCTAGTACGCGGCGATGAGTCCTAGTCTCTCTAATAGTCGGCTTTTGGCATTGTGGTTCCTCACCGTACGATAGGCTTCATTGGCCGTTTCGTGGCCTGTTTCGTGCGCATGGTTGCGCTCGGTGGGTGCGGCGCGGCAGCATGTCAGGGCTGGCGGACAGCCCGCGCGGGGTTGGGGGCACACACGGATGACGACGGGATCAGGGCCACGGTCTACATCCGATGCTGAGTCCAGAGCCGGGGCCGACGCTCGATCGACGGTACACCTGACCGACCCACGCGAGTTGCTCGAGATTTACAATGCGGACGGCAACCCGACCGGCCGGGCGTTGGCGCGCGGCCCGGTCCATCTGGAAGGGCACTGGCACCTGGCGTTCTTCTGCTGGATCGCCCGGACGGCTGCGCGGGGCACCGAATCTGGGAACCCTGGCGGCATCGAGGTACTCTTGCAGCACCGAGCCGCCCGCAAGGATGTCTGGCCGCTGCGCTTCGATGCCTCAGCGGCCGGGCACGTGCGTTTCGGCGAGAGCATGGCCGAAGCCGCCCGCGAGGTCCGCGAGGAGTTGGGCATCGCCGTGGAACTGGCCGACATGGTGCCGCTCGGCCGCCACCATCAAGAGAACTTCCACGCGAACGGCATCATCGACCGCGAGCACCACGCGCTGCACCTGCTGACGCCCGGCCCGCCCGACGCCGCCTATGCGCCCGACCCACTGGAGGTGGCCGGCCTCGCCTGGATCGACGCCGACGCGCTCCTCGCCCTGGCCGAGGGGCAGGCGAGCAGCGCCGCCGTGCGGTACCGTGCTGTAGATAGTGCCCCAGACGCCTTCAGCGACCGCACACTCACGGCCAGCGATCTTGTGCCGTATGCGGCGGGGTACCACCGTCGCCTGCTGGCCGAGATGCACCGGCTGGTGCGCTAAACTGGCACCAGGGTCGCCAGTAGATCGGCGATCCGGCCAGCCGCGCCCTGGTGCCCGAGCGGCGCGGGCGGCGGCGGCCCGGCGAGAGCGGTGGCAAGCGACGCCCGCAACTGCTCGCGTGAGCGCGCCAACTGCACACCGTACTCCGGCGCAAAGACACGTTCCTGCTCCCAGAACGGCCCCGGCAAGTACGCGATGGCCGGGCGCGGCAGAAACCGGGCCTCCCCGAGCAGCGTCGAGCTGAGGCCGACGACCACCCTCGCCCGGGCGCAGCTTCGCAGGCGGTCGGGGTCGGGGTCCGGCTCCAGGACAATGCCCGGCGGCGGCACCGGCAACACGTCGGCCGCCTGGACCGGATGCAGCCTCACGCGCACCCGGTAGCCGTGCGGCGCGGCGTCCGGCAGCGCGGCCACCGCCGACAACAGGTCGCCCAACGCCTCGCGCTCGTCAATCGAGAAGTACGCCCCGCGTAGCCGCATGCTAGCGACCGGCGACGAAACGAACAGCAGGTCCACCGGACCGTCAGTTTCAACCGAGGGCGGCGCGGTGACAGCCTCCTGCGCGATGGCTTCGAGGGTGGGGTTGCCGGTGACGACCAGCGTACCATCGGGCGCGCCGGCCTGCCGCAGTCGATCAGCCGTCACCTGATCCGGGCAGGCCACCACGTCGGCAAGCTCCACCAGCCCATCCCCAAAGCGCCGCTCCACGAACAACATCGCGTCCAGCACGGCCAACGTGGGAATCGGGGGCGTGGCGGCACGTGCCCGGCGGGTCAACTCGCGCTCGACGACGGCCTGCACGGACGTACCGAGCAGCAGCGCCGTTGGCCGTGCGGCCAGCACCTGCGCGGCGCGGTCGGCCACCGTCTGCCCTGCCAGGAGCGTGTGGGGTACGCCGTCCTGCCGGGCGATACTCGCAGATGGCTCGGCCAGCATCAGAAGATGGGGCACGCCGCGCCGACGCAGTTCGTGCAGCACCGGCTCGACCACCCGCCACGCCCCGACATCGGTTGCGACAGCCACCAGACCGGCCGACGACGACTCGGCTGGCGAGTCGTCGTCGGTAACAGATGGCTGCTGGTGCGGTGAAGTCTCGGGGTCAGTGCCCCGAGACGCGTCTGTCACTGCGGGGACGCCTTCCCGATCGTCAGGTCGATGCCCGGCAGGTCAAGCTCCTCCGAACGGTGGCAGCGCACCCAGTGTCCGGCGCTGTACTGGCGCCATGCAGGCGTCTCCACCTTGCACTTGTCGATGGCGTACTGGCAGCGCGGGTGGAAGTAGCAGCCGCTTGGGGGTGCGGCCGGGTTGGCAACCTCGCCCAGCAAGGTGACGCGCTTGGCCCGCGAGCGCGGGTCCGGACGCGGCACCGCCGACAACAGCGCCGACGTGTACGGGTGCTTCGGCGCGCGGAAGATGGTGTCGCGGTCCACCAGTTCGACCATCTGACC
This sequence comes from Chloroflexota bacterium, assembly GCA_038318015.1. GTDB lineage: Bacteria > Chloroflexota > UBA6077 > UBA6077 > JACCZL01 > JADZEM01. Next base: position 5,686 of record JBBQBU010000076.1, read on the forward strand.
GACGTACATCACGGCCACCCGGTCGCTGATGTGCTTCACGACGCTGAGGTCATGAGCCACAAACAGGTAGGTCAACCCCATGTCGTTCTGGAGGTCGAGCAGCAGGTTCAGAATCTGCGCCTGCACCGACACGTCGAGCGCGGAGACTGGCTCGTCGGCCACCACGAGGCTCGGGTTGAGCGCCAGCGCCCGCGCGATGCCGACGCGCTGCCGCTGGCCGCCGCTGAATGCATGCGGGAAGCGGCGCATGAACTCGGGCCGCAAGCCCACCAGTTTCAGCAGTTGCTCGACGCGGTCTACGCGCTCCTGCCGGCTCTTGACGCCGTTGACGAGCATCGGCTCGCCGATGATGTCAAGGATCGTCATGCGCGGGTTCAGCGACGAGAACGGATCCTGGAACACCATCTGCATCTGGCGGCGCAGCGGGCGCAACTGCGTCCGGCTCACCTTCGCCACGTCCACCACCGAGCCGTTCTCCGTGGTGAACTTGATGCTGCCGCCGGTCGGGTCGATGGCGCGCAGCACGCACCGCGAGGTGGTCGTCTTCCCGCAGCCGCTCTCACCGACCAGCGCCAGCGTTTCGCCCTTCATGATGGAGAAGCTCACATCATCGACGGCGCGCACGTGGCCGATGGTCTTCTGGAGGAAGCCCCGCTTGATCGGGAAGAACTTCTGCAAGTGCTCAACTTCAAGCAGAGGCTGTCCCTGGCGAACCACGCCATTGGTTCCGTTAAGTGCGGCGGTGCCGTTGACGCCTGACATCATCTGGTTCATCGTCCCACCCCGGCCGGCACGCCGCCGTACAGGAAGCACGCCGCATCCTGGCGGTCGCCAACGTGGATAAGCTCCGGCTCTGCGGCGTCGCAGGTGCCGGGCATGAATGAGGGGCATCGCGGGTAGAACGAACACCCGTGCGGACGCGCGTACGGATGCGGGATTGTTCCGCTGATTGTCGGCAGCTTCACCCGTGGCGTCGCGTTGACGCTCGGGATCGACTCCAGCAGCGCCTTGGTATACGGATGCTTGGGGTTGTGGAAGATGTCGTCCACCAGCCCCTTCTCGACCACCTTACCGAGGTACATCACCACCACTTCGTCAGCCATCTCTGCGATGACACCGAGGTCGTGGGTGATGAGCATGATGCCCATGTGATTCTGGTTCTGGAGGTCGCGCATCAGGTCCAGAATCTGCGCCTGGGTGGTCACGTCCAGCGCCGTCGTCGGCTCATCGGCGATCAGCAGGATGGGGTCTGCGGACAGCGCCATCGCGATCATGGCGCGCTGCCGCAGGCCGCCCGAAAGCTGGTAGACGTACTCGTCCACGCGCTGCTCTGCGCGCGGGATGCCGACCAGACGCAGCATCTGGATGGCCCGGTCGCGGGCCTCCTTCTTAGACATCTTCATGTGCAACTGGATCGCTTCGATGATCTGGTTGCCCACCGTATGAACCGGACTGAATGAGGTCATCGGCTCCTGGAACACCAGGGCAATCTGACCGCCCCGAATGTCGCGCATCTGGCGGCCGTCAGCGGGGATCTGCGCCAGGTCAATCGCGCCAGCTTCGGTGCCACCGGCGTCTGGCTGAAAAAGAATCTGCCCCTCGTCAATGCGGCCGGGCCGCTCGACGATGCGCAGGATTGAGCGCGCGGTCACACTCTTGCCGCAGCCGCTCTCGCCCACGATGCCGATGGTCTTGCCACGCGGGATGTCGAAACTCGCACCGTCAACCGCTTTGACGATGCCTTCATCTGGGTAGAAGTAGGTTTTCAGGTTTCGGACCGAGATCAGCGGCACATCAGCCATTGGTAGCTTCGCTCCAGTAGGCAGCAGGCCAGCAGACGAGTCCGTAGTGGAAGGACAGGCACGACCGAATGGTCAACCTGCGCGTCTACTCTCGACTCGCCTGCTGCGAACTCGTCTGCTCAGTTGTACGGATCGGCCGCGTCGCGCAGGCCATCGCCCAGGAAGTTGAACGCCAGGATGACGATGATCACTGGCACCGACGGCAAGAGCAGCCACGGTGAGATGGCGACCGTCTGGACGTTCTGGGCCTGTTGCAGCAACACCCCCCAGGAGATGGCGGGTGGGCGCATGCCGAGGCCGAGGAAACTCAACGATGTTTCGCTGATGATCATGGCCGGCAGCGCCAGAGTCGTGGCCGCGATGATGTGGCTGAGGAAGAGCGGGACCATATGGACGAAGATGATGCGCGCCTGGCTGCACCCCGACAGCTCCGCCGCCATCACAAAGTCTTCCTCGCGCAGCGAGAGGAACCGACCGCGCACCACGCGGGCCAACTCCGTCCAGCCGATCAACGAGATGATGATCGTGATAACGAAGTAGACCTGGAGAACACTCCAGTCTTGCGGCACGGCGGCAGCGAGGCCCATCCACAACGGGATCGTCGGGATTGAGCGCAGAATCTCGATGACGCGCTGGACAACCGTGTCGATCCAGCCACCCAGGAAGCCCGAGAAGCCGCCCAGCACGACGCCGAGTACGAGGCTCACGGCCACGCTGACGAGACCGATGGTCAACGAGATGCGCGTGGCGTACATCAGACGGGACCACATGTCGCGCCCCTGAATGTCCGTCCCGATCAGGAAGATGCTCTGCTCGGCTGGGGAGCCGTCCGCCGGGCCGATCAGATGGAGGTTCATCGGGATGAAGCCGAGCGCCTTGTACTCAAACCCTTGCGCGAAGAACGTGATCGGCACCTTCACGGCCGGGTCGATGACGTACACGCGCTTGAACGTCATCGGGTCGCGCGCGCCAACCAGGCCCGGGACGTGGGGGAAGAAGCCGCCCGTATCCGGATCGAACCAGACGATAGGCTGCGGCGCGATCAGGCCGCGCTGCGCGTCGGAGGTCTCAGGGTCGGCGTAGGCGAGGAAGTCGGCAAACACCACTGAGGAGTAGAACACGATGACGACAATCGCCCCGACCATCGCCAGCTTGTGTTTGCGGAACCGCCACCACATGAGCTGCCACTGGCTGGCAACGGAGACACGCTCTTCGGCAACCGACCCACTGACGACAGTCGCATCGACCGGCATCTCAATCTGGGCGGCCTCGTCGGGGTCGCGAACAGTCTGCGCCATTGCTTACCGTCCTTCCAGGCGGATGCGTGGGTCAATCCACATTAGGATCAAGTCGGACAGGAACGTACCGATCACGGTCATAACTCCGAGCAGTAGCACGATGGTGCCCGCCAGGAACATGTCCTGCGCGATCAGTGCCTTGAGTAATAGCGGGCCGACGGTCGGGAGGCTCAGCACCAGCGAGACGATGATGCTGCCCGAGACGACGTACGGCAGGGTGTAGCCGATGGTGCTGGCGAACGGGTTGAGCGCCACCCGCACCGGGTACTTCATGATCGCGCGGGTCTCAGAGAGGCCCTTGGCGCGCGCTGTCACGACGTACGGCTTGCGAAGCTCGTCCAGCAGGTTGGCGCGCATGATGCGGACGGCCTGCCCCGTGCCTGCCAGCCCCAGGATCAGCGCAGGTATCGGCAGGTGCCCCATCAAGTCCCAGACCTTGCCCAGACTCCAGGGAGCGTCCAGGTACTCGGCGCTGAAGAGGCCGCCGATGTTGGCGTCAAAGAGGGTGAACCCGAAGTAGAGGATCAGCAGCGCCAGCAGGAAGCCCGGCACGGCCAACCCGATGAACCCGATGAAGGTGAAAACATAGTCACCAATCGAGTACTGCCGCATGGCCGAATAGACGCCGATCGGCAGCGCGAGCGACCATGTCAGGATGACGGCGGCAATCGACACGACCATGGTCAGGGCCAGCCGGTCGCCGATCACCTCGGTGACAGGGCGGCCCCATTCCATCGCCATGCCAAAGTTCCCGCGCATGGCGAGGGTCACCCATTTGAAGTACTGAACATAGATCGGCTGATCCAGCCCGTACTGGATGCGGAGGTTCTCGGCCTCTTGCTGGGAGACTGCGCTACCTGATGCCGACATCTGCGCGATATAGGCGTCTACGTAGTCGCCAGGCGGGAGCTGGATGATGGCGAACGACAAAATCGAGATCGCCACAACAGTGAACAACGCGAGGAGGAGCCGCCGTATGAGATACGAGATCATCGTTCTATCCAGCTCCGAGTGTGGGGTGGGACTCCAGGTGCAAGGTGGCGGACATCAGGCTGATGCCCGCCACTCGACCCTCGTCACTCGATGTGTCAGTGCTGGCCGCAGGCTGCCGTAGCCTGCGCTTGTGCACGGTGCGTGGAGACGGTTAGCTCTTGAAGAACCAGGTTGGCGGGAGCGCGGCGCAAGGCGTCCGGCCGTGCTGGCCGTTGAACTGGCGCTGCGGGATGTTCCCGACGTTGTTCTTGACAATTCGGACGCCCATGACTGCCGGCGACAGCCCGACCGTACCGATGGTCCAGGTCTCTTCAACGATGAGCTTCCAGATATCCTGCGCCGTCTTGATGCGGTCCGCCTCCTCCTTGCCGAATGCGCCCCGGAACAGCTCAAGTGCCTTGAGCAGCTCAGGATCTTCGGGCTTCATGCCGGCTGCACCGTTGCTCTGATACCACTTGCCGATCTCCGGCCCCATCCACGAACCCGTCCGCACGGGAATGGCATGGTCCGGGAACGCGTAGATCAGCTCTGAACCGTCGTTCGCCCAGATGACCGTCTGGACTTCGTTGCCGTCGCGTCGCCGCTCGGCAAGGGACCGCTCGTGCTCAACCGAGTCAAGCTGGATGCCGATCTTCCTGAGCTGCTGCACCATCATCTCGCCGATTTTGGGGAACGGCACGAACGAGCCGCCCACCGTCACCATCTCAATGCGGAGCCGCTGGCCGTTGTCAGTCCGGAGGCGGTAGCCCTCGGAATCCTTCTTCTCCAGGCCGATCTTGTCAAGCAATTGGTTCGCCTGCGCGACATCCAGGACGGCCCACTTCTTCCGCCACTCGGGGCCGGGGCTGTACGGCGACGATTCGTCCGGTGCCGACGAGCCCGGCGTGCCCACACCCAGCCAGAACGTCTCATTCAACTGGTCTCGGTCAAGCCCCAGCGCCAGCGCGTGGCGGAAGTCGCGGTTGCGGAGCCACTTCGCGACCTCGGCGTCGGCGACAAAGCTCTGGTTGATCTGCCAGGCGGCGTCAGCACCGTTTGCGGCAGGGTCAAGGTGGATGGCGTAGTTGCCCTTCTGCTGGTTCTCGATGAACACGGGCAGCTTGCCGAGATCCATGTGCCGCTCTTGCTCGTCGTACTCGCCGGCGATGGCCCGCAGGTTGATGACCTCAAGGTTCTCGCCAATGGTCATCTGTACCTTGTCGAAGTATGGAAGCTGGTTGCCTTCCGTATCGACAGCGTAGAAGTACGGGTTGCGCTCCAGCCCCCAGACCGGGGTGTTGATGGGCGTGGCCGTCTTCCAAGGGCCGAGGGTCGGCAACTCGACGTTGAGCCGCCAGTTGATCTTGAACTTGAAGTAGCTGACCCAGTTGTCGAAGTTCGCAGCCTTCGCCGCAGCATCAATCTTCGCCTGGTCGCCATACTTCGGCAGGAACTGCTTCAAATAGTGGGCTGGCGCGACGATGCCGCGATAGCTGTCGCCCTGGTTCTGCGACGAACCGAGGAACGTGCTGCCACCCATCACGTCCATGAAGCCGGGGTACGGATCCTGGAACTTGAAGCGGACGGTCGTCTCGTCCACCTTCTCCAGCGTGCCGACCTTGCCATTGATCGACAACTCGGAGGTCGGAGACGGCACGAGATCCTTGTTTCCGTAGATGTCGCTGTACCAGAACATGATGTCGTCGGCGGTGAAGGGCTGGCCGTCCGACCATTTGTGCCCCTTGCGCAAAAAGAAGGTGATGGTGCGGCCACCGTCGGTGACTTCCCAGCCCTTCGCCACGCCGGGCTTCTGCTTCACGCCCTGGTAGTCCCAGAACACCAGTTTGTCCAGCGAGACGATCCGGTTGCCGTTCTCGCCGTCGGCAGGGCCGGTGAATGCACGCCGCCAGATGCCGCCGTACTTGCCGATCTCGGCCAGCGGCTTGATGACCATCGGCTCCATCGGGACACGCTGGTCAACGGCCGGCAACTTGTTCGCCTTCACCATCTCCGCGAGCATCGGAGCCTCACCCAGCTTGGCAGGGCGCACGGCCTCCATCAGGATCTCGGGACCTTCCCACTTGCCGATGAACTGGCTGCCCAGGCCGCCCTGTGCGGCTGGCTTGGATGCAGCAGCGCCGGCCGGGGCGGCAGGGGCACCAGCAGCAGGCTTGGCAGCGGCAGGTGCGCCAGCGGCCGGGCTGGCTGCAGGAGCGCCGGCAGCGGCCGGGCTACCGGCAGCAGCCGGTGCAGAAGTAGCCGCCGGTGCGGCGGGCTTAGCAGCCGGGGTAGCGGGAGCACATGCTGCCAGCAGGCCAACGCCGACGACGCCAACCCCGGTGCGTAGAAAACCCCTGCGCGAAAACTCACGCTGTAGTGCCATCAGTGCGATTCCTCCGTCGTGGAGCATCAGGGCAGTACCCTGATTCCGAGCGCGCGCAGCCTGACAGCTACGCAGTGACTTTCGTGGCGAGGGTGTACCATGAGGAATCCGATGCGTCAAGGCGCAGGGGTCTACGGCGCAAGAACCTCATGCTGGCTTCATGGTGTGGCGCGTCCCGCTCGCGTCTCCATGATCGACGCTGGCGGCAGCGTTCCGCCTCGATCATGTGACCGACCTGGGCCGCTCCATCAGACCGGTCACTGGCGCGACTGTCTACCCCCACTGGTAGCGTTGCTGACGACCTGCGGTGTCGCCTGCTCCGCACGCTGACGCCGGCTATGGCAGCAACAACGTCTGTCCCTGGGTGTATCACACCAGGACCGGGGCGTCAACAGAATCACGGCTGACGGACCACGAACGCCGCGAAGTTGCCAGCCGATTGCCGCACGGGGCCGACCTACAGGCGCGGCTGCCCGGTCGCGCGATGGCCCGGCGAGCCGGCTACAGGCCGAGTGCCTGCTCGACGTAGGTCATCAGCGACATGGGCGAGAACGGCTTGGTCAGGTACAGGTCCGCGCCGGCCGCCAGCCCCAGCGCGATGTCCGTCGCCTGGGCTTTGGACGTGAGAATGACGATCTTGATGTCGGCAATCGCCGGGTCTTCGCGGATGCGGCGGGTCAACTCCACGCCGGTCTGGCCGGGCATCTGCACGTCAAGCAGGACCAGGGCCGGCCGGTACCGCTGAATGAGCACCCAGGCTGCGTCGCCGTCGGCGGCCTCTAGCACGGCAATCTGGTCGGACGAGATGGTGGCCGTGACGAGCAGCCGCATGCTCGGCTCGTCGTCAGCTATCAGCACGGTGCGCCGGCCGGGCTGACCCGTGGTTGACGCATCCGGAAGCGATTCACTCATGATGGGGGTACTCCACGACCGGCCCCGCCCACACCGAGCGCTTCGGCAACGAGATCGGCGGCGATGCTTGCAACGCCGGGCCGCTTGAGCATGACGCGGGTGGTCCCGAGCGCCTTCAACTCGTCACGTTCGGCGGTTATGAGATCACGATGGGTGATGATGACGACCGTCCCAACGGCGACGCCGCGTGCCTGAAGGTCGCGCAGGAGGTCGCTGCCCGTGGTGTCGGGAAGCATCAGGTCGAGCATGACGGCGCGCGGCGGCTCCCCGAGGACGGCCCCGAGCGCGGCGGCCCCGGTCTCGACGCGCCGCGCCGTCAGGCCGCGCGCGGCAAGCTCGACTTCGAGGAGGCGGCCGAAGACCACATCGTCTTCGACGATGAGGACATCGCCAACGGCTGATGGCACGTCGGCAACCGGCAGGGTGAAGCTGACGCGGCTGCCCAGGCCCAGGCCGGCCGACTCCGCGCGGACGCGCCCGCCGTGCGCCTCGACAATCTGCTTGACGATGGCGAGGCCCAACCCGGTCCCGCGAATCTCGCGGCGGTCCGTGTTGTCCACCCGGAAGAACTTTTCAAACAGGCGCGGCAACGCCTCCGGCGGGATGCCGAGCCCCTGGTCCGTCACGGCCAGTTCCACGCTGTCGTCAACCTCACGGGCACTCAGGACGATGGTGCCGCCATTCGGGGAGTATTTGCGGGCGTTGCCGAGCAGGTTGCTCAACACCTGCTGCACCCGGCTGGCGTCGGCGCGCACCGGCGACAGGTCGGCAGCAGCCTCGACGACGATGGGGGTCGTGGCGTCGAGGCCGGCCGTCGCGGCGCTCCGCTCCAGCAGGGCACGCGGCGAGCAGGCTTCGAACGTGAACGGCTCCCGCCCGACAGCCAGCCGCTGGAGATCCAACAGGTCGTCAACCAGTGCGGCAAGCCGTAGCCCCTCCTGCACCATCGACGTCAGGAAGCGCCGGCGCTGCGCCTCGGGGAACTCGCGCGCCAGGAGCAGCTCCGCGAAACCGACGACACTAGCCAGTGGCGTCCGCAACTCATGATTGACAACCGAGATGATCTCGTCCTTCACGCGGTCCAGGTCGCGTTCCTGGGTCACGTCGCGCAGCGTCAGGCCGACACCGGCCCGGGCATCGTCGTCCGTCGGCACGGGAAAGACCTGGATCCGGATGTCACGCGGACTGGGATTGAGCAGCCGCACCTCGAACATGCCGCGCGCCTCAGGGTCCGCGCTGATGCGCCGCCAGTCCGCAAGTGCCTCTTCTGGTGAATCCAGGTGCGCCGCCAGCCGGCCGAAGACCTGCTCGACGTGGCTGCCGAGTGTCGATCCGGAGTCGATACCAAGTACGTCGGCAGCAGGACGATTTGCATAGCGGACGATTCGGTCGGCGTCAAGGATTGCCACCCCCTCGCTCATGCTGGCGATCACGCTGGCGAGTGTCGCCCGTTCACGCCCCAGCGCCAGGCTGAGACGGTCACGGTCGGCCTCGGCCCGCAAGTGCTCATCGGCAGCAGCGCTGTCAGCGGCGCGCATCCGCAGCCAGAGCACTCCCAGACACGCCAGACCAATGGCAACCAGGGTTAGTGCCAGCGCCGGGTGGACGAGCGGACGATCAGAGAGACTCATCATCAGCAGAAGCAACAACAGAATGAACATGGCCGGCAACAGCCACCGCTCGACGCGCAACAGTTGCCGCCGCCGGGCAGCAGGAGACGCCGTCGCGTCCGCCTGTGCGGTCGTGCTACGGGTTGGCCTCTGGTGCTGGCCTGGTGCTGGGACTGGTGTCGGGTCTGCTGCTGCCACTCGTGGATGCACCTGCTTGTGTTGCTACGGACTCGTTGGCGTGTTGGTCGCTGGCTACCCTGCCGCGCCGGGGCCGGCAGCCAGACGGTGGTTTACCAGCCGATTGCTGCCCCGTCACGGCGGGGGTCCGCGCCGCCGGTCATCAGGCCGCTGCTCGGGTCAATGGCGACGCCGTGCCCCCCGCCGACCGCCGAGGTCCAGGCGTCCAGCACGCGCAGCTCGTGGCCGCGCGCCCGCAGCCCCTCGATGGTGGCGGCCGGCAGACGGCCTTCCGCATCTACCAGCGTCCGCTCGAAGGCTCGCACGCGCGGTGCCTCAATGGCCGTCTGCACGTTGAACCCGAAGTCGAGCCGGTTCAACAGCATTTGCAGCGTCGTCTGGAGGATGCCGAACGAGCCGGGCGTACCGATGCCCAGCACCGGCGTGCCGTCCCGCGTCACGATGCAGGGGGCCATCGGGCACTCCATCGGGAGGCCGGGGCGCAGGTGGTTCGGGCTCTCGGGGTTCACGTCTTGCCAGTACAGGAAATTGTTCATGGGGATGCCGGTGTCACCGGCGACGAACGCGTTCCCAAAGACGCCGCCGTTGCTCTGCGTCACCGACACGAGCGTGCCGTCGGCGTCCACCGCCTCAAAGTGAGTGGTGTGGTCGCGCTGGTAGCGGCGCGGGTCGCCCGGCGGAATCAGGCCGTCCTCCTGCGCGCGGAACCGTTCGCCTTCGCTGTGCGCGGCGCGTTCCCGGTCGATCAGCGCACGGCGCGTTGCCACGAAATCGTCGGCCAGCAGGCTTTCGGCGGGCACAGTTGGGTCCATCGTGTAGGCCGTTCGGTCGGCGCTGGCGATCTTGATGGTCTCCAACAGCAGGTGCAGATACTCGGTCGAGTTGTGCCCCAGGTCGGCTAGGTCGAACGCCTCCAGGATGCGGAGCGACTCCAGATACTGCACGCCGGAGCACTCGGGCGGCATCGTCATCACGGTGTTGCCGCGATACTGCACCGCCAACGGCTCCAGCCAGCGCGTCTGCACGTTGAACCCGAAGTCGAGCCGGTTCAACAGCATTTGCAGCGTCGTCTGGAGGATGCCGAACGAGCCGGGCGTACCGAT